>JAFSDF010000055.1 GCA_017436375.1 Clostridia bacterium
ACAAAGGGCTCTTTTTCCGTGGGATGATGAATAATTTTGTAAATATACTTTCCGCAGATACCGCAGGTGCCGTTATCCGTATTGTGCTTGCAGACAAAGCCGCAGGAACACACTCCGTTTTCACAGGTGTGAATGTGCTCAACAGCCTTTATTTCAGCGTAATTTTTTCCGTTGAGCAAAGAGTTGCTTTCATCAAGATAAACAAATTCGGAGTTTTCATCAAACCTTACAAATACACAGTCATTGGCATCTGAGCTCTCAGCAAGTCTGATGTTGCTGTAAGCGGCATAAGGTGTATTGGGGATTGATATTTTTAAGTCAGCACCCTTTTTAATCCACAGAGCTTGCGAGAAAACTATTCCGTTTGAGGCTCTGTTGTTTATAACCTCAAGGCTTCCGCCGTTAAGCTTTGCATCATATAAAAAGGAATAGTCACTGTTTTCTATAACCTTAACTGTGCCGCCGTTCTGAACATAATTCGTCTGAAAGGGGTTACCTCCTCCTGTTGATTCAAAGGTAATCTTTCCGCCGTTTACGGTTAAGCAACCGAGATCGTGACTGTTGCTGAAAACAGTAAAGGCTATTGAAGTTGCATTGAGGCTGTCATTTTCGCCGCCGTTAATAGTAACATCCGAGCTGTAAATAGACAAGGCTGCCTGACTTGCCCAATTATACTGGTTAATGGTGTTTTCGCCCTCGAGGGTTATGTTAACCGTGTATGAGTCTGCATAGTCTATATGAAGACGTCTGAAGCTGGCGTTTCTAAGAGTAATGTTACAGTTTCCCCAAACATAGATTTCAGCATCGGGATTACTGCCCGTAACAACATAGTTTATTCTGTTGTTGGCCTCGGGGTTAAAGGCATAGGTATGCGTGCCGGTTGCCAGGCTCAAATCCTCAACCCAAGGCTCCGTATTAACCTCTGTGGCCGAGGACACAAAGGCGGCACCCGCCAGCAGTATTATGCACACAAACAGAGCGAATAATGTTTTCTTCGTAATTTTTTTCATTCGGCTTCCTCCTTTTCGTTGTTGCAGCTTGATTTATTTATCAGACACAGGTCCAATTATTTGATTTTCACGCTCTTTACGGAGCTCCATGCACCGTAAACCTTTTTTCCGTCAATTGTTTTATAGGCTCTTACCCTGAAGTAATACTTCTTGCCCTTTGTAAGCTTTTTGATTGTTGTCTTTTTTGTTGAGCCTTTTTTGACTGTTGCAGTTTTTGCGCTCCTGAGCTTGCTTGAGGTTGAATACTGCACCTCATAGCCGGTTGCCCCTGTCACCGTTTTCCATGCAACCGTTGCCTGCTTACTGCCGGCGGTTACCTTTGAAAGAGCCGCCTTTGCAGGCTTGATTGTAAAGGTCAGCTTCTTGGTACCCTCATATTTTCCTTTAAAGGTGACGGTTACGGTGTATTTGCCCGGATTCTTTCTTCCGCTTGCATATTTTACGGTGTAGTCGGTATCCTTTTTAAGAGTATTGCCCTTACTGTCCTTAACTGTTACTGTGGGCTTTTTCGCTTTGCCGTTATAAGTATAGGAGGTAGCGGAAAGCTTTATTGTTTTTGGATAGTAAACGGTTTTTGTTGATTTGACATAACCGCAGACAGTACATTTTGTTACCTGCTTGCCGTTCTTTTTAAGAGTTGCCCTTGTAGTGGTTGTTTTAAAGGTGTGTGCTTTCTTGGCAACGGTTTTCTGTGCTACGGTTACGGTGCCGCAAACAGAGCATTTTTTACCCTCTGTTTTACCGGCTTTGGTGCAGGTGGCGGCTACTGCCTTAAGGGTGGTAAGCTTATGACCTTTGGCGGAAACGGTATTCTGAGCTACGGTAACCTTGCCGCAGTCCGAACACTTTTTGCCCTCGGTCTTGCCTGCCTTGGTACAGGTGGCGGCTACTGCCTTAAGAGTGGTTATGTTTTTATGGTTGTTTGTATTGAATGAACCGTATTCCTTTTCGCAGGCGGTGCATACCGCCTTGCTTTTACAGGTTGCTGTGCCGCCCGTGTGGTTGCCGGTGGCAGGAACGAGGGTCTGTGCTACAGTCACAGTGCCGCAGGCAGTACACTTTTCACCTGCTGTCTTGCCCTGCTTACCGCAGTTGGCGGCTTCCGCAGGGATAACAGTCAGAGCAGTATGGTTATTCATATTGAGTGAGCCGTACTGCATTCCGCAAGCTGAACACTCTGCTCTTTCCCTACAGGTTGCCGTGCCGCCCGTATGCTCACAGTCGAAGCTTAAGAGCATATCAAAGATGTCACCGTTACAGAAGCTGCCGACATACAGAATATAGCTTTTATCTTTTTCGAGGGTGCATACAAGATTAAAATTGTAATCATCATAGCTTATATCATAATTAGAAGCAACAAAATTATCGTTTGCATCGTAAATAATTATATAAGGGTCTGCATAATCGAAAAGGACAGAGGTAAACGTGTATTCGCCGCTTGCGGGGGCAACGAAACGAAGCTCCGTGTCAAACTCACCCATAATAATTCTCTTGCTTACATCAATCATAATATCGGAAACAACTGCCTGACATTCATCGCAGACCGTATCACCGTTATTATCCTTATGAGCAAAGGCTAACTGCTTGTGTCCCTTAAGCCATTCATTACAGTCGTTACAGTAAATACCCTCAGTATAGCCGTAGGTATTACAGCCGGGAGCTACGGCAGCCTTGTTCTCGGTATTTTCGTGGGGACAAACATAAAAGTTATATTCTATAGTGTAGGCTGAAAAATCGTTGTTGCCCTTTAATATCTGATTCCACTCCGCCTCGGTGCCCGTAAAGCAGATTTTTGTAAGATTCGGGCAATCGTTAAAGGCATCGTCGTCTATACTCACAAGACCCTTATGTATTACCACGGTTTCTAGGGAGTGCTCGTTTGAAAAGGCATACTGGGCGATTGATTTTGTGCCCTTTCTTACCACATACTTTGCAGGCATACTGTAATAGCCGCCGTTAATAAGATGGTTGCCTATATAGAGCATATCCTCGTCATAGTCGTAGTCGTCATCATAGGGAGTGTAATAGATAAGACCGCTTTTGATGCTTATAATGCTGTCGGGAAGGGTGATTTCACGGAGATTTTCGCTCCAATAGAACAAGCTTGAGCCCAAGTGTGTGACACCCTCGGGAATAGCTATGGCGGTAAGGGCCGAGCATTCGCTGAAGGCTCCGTCGCCGATGGTTCTCAGGGCGTTGCCCTCAAAGGTTACGCTCTCTGCCGACGAGCAGGCACCGAAGGCACTTTCGCCCAAAGATACTACCTTGGCGGGAATCACTATTTCGGTAAGATCGGAGCAGACGCAGAATGCACGGTTGCCGACAGCTTCGAGATTTGCAGGGAGCTCAATCTCGTTGAGAGCGGTGCACCTGTAAAAGGCCTCGGTACCGATAGCCCTGATATTGTCGCCGAGCACTACCTTTTCCAGCTTACTGAAGCTTGTAAACTGATAAGCGGCTATTTCCGTAATGCCGTCACCGATTACGATTTCCTTTAAATATTCTCTTTTTATAACCTCGGTGGGAAGAGCCGTGAGACCGTCACCGACTGTAAGCTTTTCGATATGAAGCCAATCGTCGGGAATGTAGTCAGATTCTTTCTTGTCCTGCAGCTTAAGAAAATTCTCCGGATAAGAGGTAAGAGAGTCACCTATAGTAAGATTTTTAAGTGCGGTACAATCGTAGAATACCTTATCAGCTACAGTGGTTACTCCGTCACCGATTACCACAGTTTCAAGTTCTTTACATTCCTGAAATGCACGTAAGTCAATAGCTATAACATTGTCGGGAATAATTACTTCAGTTAAACCGGCTCTATAAAATGCCTGCTGACCGATTGTTTCCACTCCTGCACCGATATTTACGGTTTCGAGAGCCTTACAGTAGCTGAAGGCACCCAAAGAAATTACCTCAACCTTATCGGGAACGGTAACCTCAGTTATCGCAGTATTTGAGCTGAAGGCCCAATCACCGATAGTGAGAAGGCCGTCCGGCAGAGTAAAGTTGCCGAGGTTTTCACAGCCGTCAAAAGCAAATTCGCCTATACGCTCAAGGCCTTCACCGAAATCTACGGAAAGAAGCTTGCCGCAGTCGAAAAATGCTCTTTCACCGATTTCCGTTACGCTGTCGGGAATAACAAGAGATTCTATGGTTTCATTGTTGCCGAAAACCCATGTTCCGATTCTCGTAACACCCTCGGGGATAACAACATCCCTGATAGGCTCGGTGCTGTCACCGAAATAAATCTCCGTAAGAGGGTCTTCCTCGTCATCGTCCCAATATACGGGAGTAGCATGCATACCGTCAAAATCAATCTGCACCCATTTGGCAAGGTCGGGGTGGTTTACCCGTAAAATCTCGCACGATGCAAAGGCACTGATGCCTGCAAAGGTGAGAGTTGACGGCAGAGTGACTTCTTCGAGTGCATAGCAGCACCTGAATGCTTGGCTGCCGATTGTTCTGACACCCTCGGGTACCACAACAGAGGGCATATCCCACTGATATTCAAACGCCGAGTCACCGATTGCCGTTACGGGATATCCGCCGAGGGTGGATGGAATGACCAGAGCCTCCGTAATTTCTTCGGAAAAGCCCGTAACGGTTGCCTCGCCGCCGTTGACACTGTACAGAATGCCGTTTTCGTTTGCCGCCGCAGTGCCGAAGGCGAAAAGTGCCAGACAAAGTGTGCAAATTACGGCAAGTGTTAAGATTTTAAATGCCTTATTCATAAGAATTTTTTCCTTTCTTTAATACACAAACGGGCAGTCGGCAGTAATGCCAACCGCCCGTGGTGGTCTGGTTTGTTTAATGTTTATCTCCTTTTAGCCGCCGAGTGCTTCCTTGATTTCGTCTTCGTTTTCCTCCAGAGCCTGTTCCATATCATTCAGAGTATCGTCAAAGCTCTTCTGAAGTCCCACGCCGATATCGAATTTTACACCGTAGTAATAAAAGAGTCGGTTAAGCTCACTGTCCTTGTCATTGTCATAAATTTCGGAAACATACACAGCCATGCTCTTTCCGTTTTTGCGGAAGCACCAGCCCTGTAAAAAGCCACTCAAAGCATCTTCCAGAGTGGTTTCATCTCCGGGATTCTCGCCGTCACCTACAAATTCGTGTCCGATAATGTTGTAGCCGTCATCTGAAGCGGCGGCAGTTACTTTAAATACCTGCTCGTAATACTCTTTTATCTGCTCATCTGTAATTTCTCCGTTGGGATTTTTGAAAATGACAACCGCATGACCGCTGCCACTTGCAGGGTCGTCGGCATAAGCTCCTTTTTCACTTACCTCATATTCCCAGACGGGCTTCAATTCATCATAATTAATGCCGTAGGCTTTAAGATAATGCTCTGCCGCGGCTTCGCTGAAGGAGTCTAATTCCTCAGCCTGCTCAAGTGCATCCTGTGCCAATTCTTCTGCGTTTACCTTGCCGTCGTCAGTATTGTTATTTCCAGTATCTTCTGAATTGCCGCAAGCCGCAAGACAGAACAACATCAACAACGCAAGTAAAAGTGCAAATATTTTCTTCATTCTTTTTTCCTCCTTTAAATCAAACTCCTAATAAATCCTTAAAGCTCATCGGCTTTGTGGGCTCGGACTTTATGTAATCGTAGCCACCTATGGGACCGTTTTATTTAAGTATCTTATACTTCCCGATAACGGGCAGCTCCTTGGCCTTTCCACCGAGTGCATTTACTATGCCGATTACCGAAAGCACCGTTATGGCAAGACCTGCAATCGGGGCAATAATCCAGCCGATAATGGGAACGGCCGCTATTACGGATGAAAGTATTGCTCCGATGAAAAGCACAAGTCCCTGATTTGTATGGAATTTTGCAAAGGGAGAGT
>JAFSDF010000056.1 GCA_017436375.1 Clostridia bacterium
ATAGGGAAGAAGCGTAACCTTGTAGCCCTTTTCCATAAGTGTCTGCTCCATATTCTTTGTGGAGCCGAGGTCTACTATGGCAATATGCTTTTTCCATTCCCCTGCCGGTACAAACTCGCTTTTTTCGGTGCTGCCTGTGTTTTCCACAGCAGAAACGATTTTGTATTCCTTTATATCATCGAAGGAAGCGGGAAGCTCATCGCAGATTTTGGCATTGACTGTACCGCCGTCACGGATGATATTTGTAATCTCTCTGGTGTCCACACCGTAAATACCGGGAATACCGTTATTTTTAAGGAAGGTGTCAAGGTCATATTCACAGCGGAAATTCGAAGGTGCCTCGCACCATTCTCTTACCACATAGCCGTGAAGCTTAGGCTGACCGATGAAGTCGGACTCTATAATTCCGTAGTTACCTACCATAGGGAAGGTCTGCATAACGATCTGACCGTAATAGCAGGGATCGGTAAGAGTCTCAATATAGCCGACCATATTTGTGGTGAACACAAGCTCACCGATATTTTCACTGTCTGCACCGAAGGCATAGCCCTCAAAAGCAGTACCGTCCTGTAAAACCAAATAACGCTTTTTCATACATTTGACCTTTATCACAAATGTGATTTCCTTTCTTTTAATATTTATAGGTATCAGTCAAGAAAGCATTTGACAAGAACTGCTTTCTGTGCGTGAAGTCTGTTTTCAGCCTCATCAAAAATCTGATCTGCATGTTCCTCGAGCACCTTGTCGGTAATCTCTTCGCCTCTGTGGGCGGGAAGACAGTGAAGCACCATTACGTTCTCATTAGCGGCATTTACCGCATCATCGTTAATCTGATAGTTTTTAAATATTCTCTGTCTCTTTGCAGCCTCACTTTCCTGTCCCATCGATGCCCATACATCAGTATAAAGGACATCTGCGCCCTTGCAGGCCTCGAGAATATCCTCAGTAATGAGAAGGTCTCCGTTTTCCTTGGCCCACTCTACTACACTGTCATCGGGCTCATAGCCCTTGGGACAGGCAATAGCCACACTCATACCAACCTTGAGACAGCCGACAATAAGGCTGTTTGCCATATTGTTACCGTCACCTATATAGCAGAGCTTCTTACCCTCGAGAGAGCCTTTATATTCACGGATGGTCTGAAGGTCAGCGAGCACCTGACAGGGATGACAGAAATCCGTAAGTCCGTTAATTATGGGGATGGAGCCGTACTTAGCAAGATCCTCAACCTCCTGCTGATCAAAGGTTCTGATCATAATACCGTCGAGAAAGCGTGAAAGAACTCTCGCTGTGTCCTGAACGGGCTCGCCTCTGCCTATCTGTAAATCCTTAGAAGAAAGGAAAAGAGGTGTGCCGCCGAGGTCATACATACCTACCTCGAAGGAAACTCGGGTTCTCGTGGAGGATTTCTGGAAAATCATACCTAAGGTTTTACCCTCGAGAAGAGGATGCTTTATACCTGCTTTCTTTTCAGCCTTGAGTTTGTCAGCCAGGTCTAAAGTATCGAGAATTTCTTCCTTCGACCAGTCAAGTAATTTAAGTAAATGTTTCATTATGTACCACTCCTTTTGCTTTTACTGAAACATAAAATTACAAAATATTATTATTCATATTATTATATAACAAATATATTAATAAATCAATAAAAATCCGAGCGAAAAAATAACGGGTAACAAAAAAGTTACCCGTTAAAAGAGATAATATCAACACAAGAAAAAGCAGGAACAAAAGGAGAAGAAATACGGGCACCGACAGAGCAGCTTTTGCACATATTTTTCACCTTCCTTCAAATTTGTTCGATGTAGTATAGCATAAGGAAAAACAATTTTCAAGGCTTTTTCAAAAATTTTTATTATTTTTTTCTTACCACACAAAGGGTATAAGGCGATATTTTACCTTACCTTTATATTCACGGTAGCCATTGAGCTCTCTTTCGAGAAACTCCTCTTCGTTTCTGATTCTCTTAGCGATAATCAAGGGATAGACAAGAAAAACAATAAAGGAGTACACAGAGCCTAAAACCAGCGGCATAGACAGAAACAGCAGCAAGGTAACGCTGTACATAGGATGTCTGACTATACCGTAGAGGCCTGTATCGATAACCTTCTGTCCTTCCTGTACCTCAATAGTGCGGGAAAGATATGTATTTTCACGCAGTACCTCTGCATAAAGAGCATAAGAAGCTAAAAACAGAACAGCAGACACTATAACAACTGCTTTAGGAAGCTTGCTCCATCCGAAGCGGAAATCAAGGCCTGCCACGATAAATCCGACCAGAAACATAAGTCCGCTGAGCTTTACGACGAGGCTCTGTTCACTCTCTTTTTCTTTAGCATTAAGTCTGCTTTTGAGAAGTGAGGGATTTTTAAGCATCATAACTATTCCGCCTATAAACATAGGCACAAAGAGAATACCCATAAACAGCCAGCCGTTATAATAATTCAGAGTGCCTGCAGGAAGAAAGACGAGTAAGCCTACAAGGACTACACCTAAAGTAAATTTAATTATCGCCTGAACGAAAAGTTTCGATGTCATAGTATTTCTCCTTTTTTCAAGTTTACAAGACAAATATATCATATAAGAAGGAAGCTTTCAAGTAACCCCTTACATCCCTCATAAATATCCCTGTAGGCTACATCGAACCTACCCGAATACCACGGATCTGCTACATCGCTGCCCTTACGGTCGGTATAATCCATCAGCTTATGAACCTTTCCTTGCTTATCATTACCGAAAATTCTGTCGATATTACGGATGTTCATACTGTCCATAGCTATGAAAAGATCATACTTATCATAATCACTCTTTCTGAGCTGCACGGCTCTTTTGCCTTCACAGGAGATGCCGTGCTTTTTAAGCTCTTCTTTCGCAGGAGGATAAACAGGGTTTCCTATGTTTCCCCATATTTCTTCGGTACTTGTAGCAGAAGAACAGACAACAAAATCCCGCTCTCTCCCCTGCTGCTTTATCAAATCTTTAAATATAAACTCTGCCATAGGAGAACGGCAGATATTGCCGTGGCAGACGAACATAATTTTAGTCATAGTATTACTCCTTTTTGATACTCTTTATCTATTATACACTGTTTTAAGTTTAACTGCTGACATACCGCCCTTTTCAGGCTTTTTTTCCTTAAACCCTTCGGGCATCCTGCTTTCATACATTTCCATATAATTTGCAGAGATGCTAAATGAAAGAAGGTGTAGTTTTGATAAAGAGAAAAACGGGATGCTGAGAACAAAATGCAGTTTATGCCATTCTTTCCAACGCTTCAAGAGTAACCTCATATTTTGTCCGTTCGCCTTTATTGAAACGCTCCATTTCCTCCATCATATAATAAGCCATTCTCTGCGGCTCATTACCTGTGCTTCCTGCAATATGAGGCGTAAGTATTGCATTCGGACACCAAAACAGAGGATTTATGTACGGAAAATATTCATTTTTGATTACATCGGCTACAAAAGTTATTGAAGGATGTAAAAGAAGTGTTAAAGCAAGCGAGTACTCGGCAACCTGTGCCCCTCTGCCCGTATTAATAAAGGTGGAGTGCTTTTTCATTCTGCTGAAAAGCCTGCGGTTAAAGACATTTTTCAGTTCAGGCTTGTTTGCAAGATGGTTGCTGATAACATCACAGCTGCTGAAAATCTCTTCAAGACCGATTAGCTTTACATTAAGTGCTTCTGCCTTTTCTTTGCTCACAAACGGGTCATAAGCATAGACCTGAACATCAAGCTCCATAAGCCTTTTTGCAACCATCTGACCGATGGCCCCGAGTCCTATAAGACCAACCCTGCATTCAAAGTTTCCGGGTGACGAATTGGCGAAACTGAAGGATCGCGGAAGAAGGGAGCGATAACATTTTGCCGACTGGAAATACCCCTTTGAAGCAAGTGTAATCTGGGCAAAGGTATATTCGGCAACGGGAACGGCATTTGCGGCAAAGGCACTGAAAACCTTCACTCCGCTTTCGAGAAAGGGACGTGCAAAATATTGTACGGTGCCTGCCGAATAAAATACAGCCTTCAAATTCGGCATATATTCTTTAATTTCTTCTTTGGTGAATTTCGGCATTCCCCAGGTAGCAAAGGCAATTTCACAATCTTCAAGGAAGCTTTTGTTTTCTTGAAGATTTTTTTTGTTTATTTTACAGGAAAGCTCACCGTATTCACCAAGTTTTTTTAAAACATCGGCAGTATATACCTTTGAAAACTGTCTCTGATTTGTTCCGAAAAGTGCTATCTTCATTTTTCTTCCAGCCTTTTTGTTTATATTATGATATGATTTTATCATATTTGTTTTATATAAACAATACAAAATCTCATTTTATTATTGTATTTTTTTCATTAAAATGTTAAAATGTACGGGATAAAACACCAAAAGGAATGATATTATGCAAATTTCTCTTTCAGATAAAATCAGTATCTATGGCAGAGAGGTTCATAACCGAGTGCTTTTTCAGCCAATGGAGGGCTGTGACGGCACAGCTGACGGAGCTGTCGATGAGCTTACCAGACGCAGATATCTCCGATTTGCCGAGGGCGCTCCCGGCATAATATGGTTTGAAGCCACTGCCGTTTGTAATGAGGGCAGAGCTAATCCGCGTCAGCTTTACATCAACGAAAAAACGGTGGGCAGCTTTAAAGC
>JAFSDF010000057.1 GCA_017436375.1 Clostridia bacterium
AAAATATCACTACCGAGGGCATTGAGCTTTATACCATCCCTGTGGGGACAAGACTGAAGGTAGGGGAGTGCGTTATCGAAATTTCCCAGATAGGAAAGGAATGCCACGACGGCTGTGCCATAAAAAAGCTGGTAGGTCAGTGTGTAATGCCCCGTGAAGGAATTTTCGCCAAGGTTATAAAGGGCGGCAAGGTTTATGAGGGCGACGAGATAACAGAGGCTGAATAAAAAAAAGTGACGGACACCGTGAGGTGTCCGTGTTTCGTTAGTAATATTTCATCTCTGCTTGTCGTCTTCGAGCGGAGTGAGGATCTTATCCCTTAATTTATAAGCAACATTAAGACCGGATTCAAAACCCTTTGAAAAATGATCCTTACAGCAGGTATTCAGAAAATCTTCAAAAAATACACGAAGACAAATATAGCCTGTTTTCTCTTCAACCGGAAGATCTATAGTAAGCTTTATCCACAGCTTTGAAAGCTTATCATATTTTTCAAAGGCTTCCGGTGTAAGAATATGTTCTTTTGCATTATCAAAATTATTGTACAGTTTGTCAATATGATGTTTCATCCTATTTTCTCCTTAAAATAAAAAAGTGCGCCAACCGAAGTAAGCGCACATAAAACGCAAACTCCGTTAGTCGCCGAACTAACTTTATGTGAAACTGGTGTACCCAAACTCAACAATAGATGGAATTTGCATTTTTAACAAATCACTCTATTATTGAGTTTTTTGGGTACAATAAAACAAATCTATCCATAAAAAGATAAATTACACCAATATCCCATATTCAGTTAATTCGGCCTAAACAGTATATCACAGTTTGTTCTGAAATACAATACTTTTAAAAAATTTCAATTTCACTTTGCGGACTAAACCTGAATAATGAATAATACCAAAAGAAAAAAGCCACACTTTCGTGCGACTTTTCTCTTTTGGTGCAGACGATGGGACTTGAACCCACATGAAATTGCTTTCACTAGTCCCTGAAACTAGAGCGTCTGCCAATTCCGCCACATCTGCAAAAAAGTATACTCTTAATTTTTACACGGCAAGAGCGGGCCGAGACGGAGCGTTTCGCTTGATCCGTACTGTCGGTCTGATACCGACAGGTGATATTTTAGCACACATCTTATTTTAAGTCAAGTCTTTTCGTCACTTATTCCCGTTAATTACCGCATAAAAATTACTTTCCCAGGCGGGAATATAGGGGTGATGTCTGAAAAATACATTATATCTGCTGTCTATATCCTTGATTTTCTGAGGCAGTACATACATATCCTCGTTTCTGTGGTAGGCACAGACATAAAGCTTGGGCAGATATTTTTTTATTGTTTCTCCGGCACCGTCCAAGGCCTTTGCTTCCGCACCCTCGATGTCCATTTTGAGAAAGGTTACCTCGTCTTTTACCACATTGTCCACGCTGTCGAAATTAACGGGTATGCCGTACTCGTCCTTCCTCGAGCTTCTTGCACCTTTTTTAGCGAAGAAAAGAGTTTCCTTTTTGTCCCACGCACCGAGATTATATCGTTCAATATTATCAAGAGCTTCAGTTTTTCTTGTGAGCTTTCTGAAGTTCTTTTCATCCGGCTCGAAGGCGTAAATTTTTTTATATTTGCCGCCCGTTACCGAGAGAAACTCTCTTATTGTGTCGCCGTCATAAGCACCGAGATCGACTATAACCTCTTCATCGCTCAGGTGCAGAATATCCTCGTAAAGTCTCTCTTTTTCGTACATTGAGCGGAAAAGATAATCAGTCTTGCCGGAAATTTTGAAATTTAAAACATCGGTAAAGTCACTTTTGCTTTTTTCGTCGCATAAAATATTATATGCTCTGTCGAAGTCACCGTTATGCTCCTTCAGATAATCAAAGGTGAAAAGCCCCTTTCCGGCTATAGGAACGGTAGGAGAGTAGAATTCACATTCCGCAGACATTTCCTTCACTCTTTCCAGAGTGGGTGCGTCGTGTACAGCAAAGGTCATCAGTGTGATAAAATCACCGTACTTTTCTTTGATTTCTGAATATGTCAGCACCTTTTTTCCGTGGAAGGAATGACCTCTTACAAAGCCGTCGCTGGCAAAAACATCCCTGTACTGTACACCTATGGAATCAAGAACCTCTATTATCATATCCGCACCGTTTCCCATACCGTATAAAACTATGGGCTTATCAGTGCTTCTGAGTCTGTCCCACAGCGGAATATCCTTGATGTATTCGGTCATTTCATCACTTCCTTTTTTATGACTTTTATGATTTTAACACAAGAAAAAAAGAAAAGCAATATACCGGCATACGATAAGGGCATTTACTTCACAAGTAAAATCCTCTGTATTTTTTCCGAAAGCCTCACAAAGCTGACAGGATTTCTTAAGAAAAAATAATTTTTTACATCCTTTTTCATTTTTTACTGTACAAATTTGAAAATATATGCTATACTTGGATATACCTAAAGGAGGTTATAAGTATGAAACATATCAAAAAAATCCTCGTAATTGCACTCGCCGCACTTATGGTGCTCACTGTTTTCACTGCCTGCAGTGCTTCTCCCGAAAAGAAGCTCATCGGCTCCTGGAGGGATTCCACAGGTATGACAGGCTATGAGTTCAAGGAAGACGGCAAATGCGTAGTTACCTTCGCAGATGTTAAGGTTCCCATCCTCAATGTTAACTTTAACGGTGCTGTAGACGGTGTCTATTCAGTTGCTAAGAGAGAAGACGGCAATTACTATGTAACAGTTACATACACTATTTATGCTAAGAGTGTTACTAAGGATTATATGTTCACTGTCGATGAAAGCGCACTTACCCTTCAGGATACTGAGGATAACTCCGTAACTGTGCTTATGGCTTACACAGCCCCTGCAGACTCTACGGTTGCACCGACAGATAACGCAACAGTTGCTGCTTAAATGCAAAAAAGAGGGGTATCCGCAAGGATACCCTTGTTGTTTTAATCTTTTTTTATGAGGTAATTATTTATGGATAAAAGCACTAAAATCATAGCAGGTCTCCTTGTGGCTATAGTAGCCGTTTTCGTTGTGGTGGTCGTAATAGCTACTACAGCTATGAAAAAGGACGATGAGCCTACGGTTACGGCCACTCAGGCTCCTCAGGTTACGGTATCACCCGATGTGACCACCACTCCCACTACCACTGAAACCACAGTACCGCCCACACCTCTGAGTGAGCTTATTTTAGGTCAGTGGACAGACAGTGCTAATATGAGCGGCTATGCCTTCTATGCTGACGGCACGGTAGAAATGACCTATGTAAATCTCACCGTTCCCGTTATCAACATACCTATTAACGGTGTTTCAAAGGGCACATATACCCTCGACGGTGATAGGCTTACTACCAAATTCTCCATTTATTCCGCCACCATCGAAAACAGCTATACCGTAAAGGTGGAGAACAATTCTCTTTCAATGAAGGATCACGATGACGGAGAGACAGCTACCTATCAAAAGGCTGCTGCCACCGCTACCACTGTTCCCGCAAATACAAATGAGGCTACACAGGTCGATGAAATTGTAGGCTCATGGGTAAATGATAATGCCACTGTAAGCTATGCATTTAATGACGACGGCACACTAAAGGTTGTTTTCTCGGATGCCAA
>JAFSDF010000058.1 GCA_017436375.1 Clostridia bacterium
ACATATATTATTTCTCCTTCTTTGCCCATGCCAACCCATTTAACATCAAGGTCAAATCATTACAGTATAATCATGGATAGCTTTATTGTCAAGTGTTTTTTGAAAATTCTATCGAAAAAGCGCTATATAGTCTTCCCTTCATTGCAACCACCCTATAGCTGCACCCATAAATGAAGTCCCGAAAACCCAGTAAAATAGACACTTTTGAGGTTTTAAAAAATTTTATGGTTTTCTCTTGACATTTACCCCTGCCGCCTGTAAAACCCTTTCCGGATTTTTCCGAGACACTAAAACCTCACCCGAGGATTACGATGCTATATTCACAGGTGACCTCGGCTTCGTAGGTTCAGAGCTTCTCAAGGAGCTGATGAAAAGAGAGTGCGGAATCATATTGGACAGAAATTATTTCGACTGCGGATTGATGATTTATGACAGAGAAAAGCAGGATGTACATTCGGGAGGCTCCGGCTGCGGCTGCAGTGCGACTGTACTCTGCTCACATATTCTGAACAGTATGAGAGAGGGAAAATACAGCAATATTCTCTTTATGGCTACGGGTGCTCTTATGTCTACCGTATCCTCAAAAGAGGGAGAAAGCATTCCCGGCATAGCGCATTTAGTCAATATCAGAAGGGGTGAAATAAAATGAATGCATTATCAGCTGTGAAATGTCTTTTCTGCCTTATCAAATGCAGTAAATATCTTTACTATGTGAAAAAGGCAGTCTGTATCGCCTTTGTATGCGTCGCGGTATTCGCAGGAATTACCCTGCTTTCAGGTGACAGCAATCCCATAAAAAAGCTTAAGGAGATGATGTGATGGAAACTGCTCTCACTCTTCTCAAGGCGTTCGCTGTGGGCGGAGCTATCTGTACCGTAGGTCAGCTTCTTATCGACCTGACGCGGCTTACTCCCGCGAAAATTCTCGTTTCCTTCGTTATTATCGGTGTTATCTTAGGTGCTGTCGGTATCTATGAGCCTTTAGTGGAATGGGCGGGAGCAGGCGCTACCCTGCCCCTTACGGGCTTCGGCTATAATCTGGCAAAGGGTACACGGGAGGCAATAGCAGAAAAGGGAGCGATTGGAATTTTAAGCGGCCCCCTATCCTCGGCCTCCGTGGGCATTATGGCGGCGGTTATCTGCGGTCTGGTGGTTTCCGTTTTCGCCAAGAGTAAGGATAAAAAGTGATTAAAAGTCGGCTTTCTGCTGACTTTTTTCACTTTCTGCAGTTTTCACCTTTGATTTTTGCAGTTATTGCTCTTTTATTTTTCTGAAAAGCAGGATATAATGTAATAAAAAGGAGATGAAAAAAAGTGGATGTTGCTTTCGATTTTCTTTTAGAAGTTTTAGTAGATAATTTAGTTAATATAACCTTATCCGTTGTACCCGAAAACAAACACAGTGGTAAACTTGAAACAGTCTTATCGATTATTATTGTAATTCTTACATTTTTGTTTTTAATACTTTTTGTTGTAGGAATTTGTATGCTCAGAGAAACCGACGGCGAAAGCGTTTTAGGTAAAGTATTTATTCTCTTGATGCCTGTTCAAATAATATTATCAGTTATAGTATACATAATCAAAAAAATGAAAGGAATAAAGTAATGCTTACCAAAGAACAAAAGACCGTACTTTCGATAATAATCGGAATAATATGTACCGTGGTATCGGTATGCATCTATGGGTTTACCGTTGGCGGAGAGTACCTTTCTTTCAAATATCTGATTTACAGTCTTCTGACAGCTTTTGTGATGACGAGCCTTGCTTTTCTGTTCATTTTCGGAAAGAAAATACCAAAGAAGCTCTGTTGGAAGGAGCTGTATGTAGTTATTATATTGGTTGTATCCGCTTTACAGCTTCTTATGTACCAGCCTTTAAATCTGCTTTCTTCGGAAGATAAAGGGAGGGAATATGAAGTTGAAATAACTGATTTTTATAGCACCCGAGGTTCCACCGAAGTATACTTCACAGATAAAAACGGCATACCGAGAAAGAAAGACATAACCTTTGATTTTATGATTATGGATGAGCACGAATTAGCCCCGGCAACAGGCGGAAGAATGATAGTCAGAGAAACTCTCGGAGGCTTTAACTGTAGGCATTTTAAAATAGTAAGGGTTACCTACGAGCCTGAAATTTATTTTTAACCAGGCAAAAAAAGAGGAAAACAGTCTGTCCAAAAACTTGAACTTTTTCCCGAAAACCACTTGACATTACCGCTACAATATGGTAATATCATTAGGCAAATACGGAGAGATACCGAAGTGGTTATAACGGAACGGTCTTGAAAACCGTCGTACGTTTGCGCGTACCGTGGGTTCGAATCCCACTCTCTCCGCCATATTTTTTTATTTAAGGCACTGAATGGAGTAGTACTCAAGTTGGTGACGAGGCGCCCCTGCTAAGGGCGTAGGTCGGGTAACCGGCGCGAGAGTTCGAGTCTCTCCTACTCCGCCAAGA
>JAFSDF010000004.1 GCA_017436375.1 Clostridia bacterium
CGTCCTGTGTAAAATAACCGATTTCACCGTAAACGAAAAGGGTGAAACCGTAGCCATTCTTTCCCGTAAAAAGGTACAGCAGGAATATATGAGAGACTACATTTCCACCCTCACTCCCGGCTGTATCATCGATGCCACCGTCACTCACATGGAGCCCTTCGGTGTTTTTGCAGATATCGGTGCCGGCATTTCGGCTCTGATGCCCATTGACAGCATTTCCGTTTCCCGTATCCCCCATCCCTCGGCAAGATTTTCCGCCGGAGACAAGATAAAAGCCGTGGTAAAAGCCATAGACGAAAAGGGCAGAATAACCCTTAGCTATAAGGAATTACTCGGTACATGGGAGGAAAATGCGGCTCTTTTCAAGGCGGGTGAAACAGTTCCCGGCATCGTGCGTTCCGTGGAGCGCTACGGTATTTTCGTTGAGCTTAAGCCTAATCTGGCAGGTCTTGCCGAATATGTGCCCGGAGTAGTTCCCGGTCAGCACGCCAGCGTATACATTAAAAATCTCATTCCCGAGAGAATGAAAATCAAGCTCATTATCGTAGACTCCTTTGAAGCGCCCTACCCCAATGAGCCCGTCACCTACTACCATAAGGGCGACTATATGGACCGCTGGGTTTACTCTCCTGCTTCAAGTGAAAAAATAATCGAAACAGTTTTTTCCGACTACAGGTTGACGGAAGATGTAATTTGATATAGAATAGTAGTGTATAAATAAAGGAGGTCAAAATATGAAGATTAAAGAAATATTCAGAAAGCGAAATAATTCTATCAAATTCGCCACTGCCAAAAGCGTGCTCACGGCAGCTACCTCGGCGGCAGATATGCTCTGCTCTCCCCCCGACCTTTCCAAGGCTAAAAGAGTGCTTTTCGTTCAGCCTCATCCCGATGACAACCAGATAGGCGCAGGCGGTACTATCGCCTGGCTCCGCTCTCTCGGTGTGGAGGTTTACGAGCTTACGGTCACCGATGACCGCTATGCTGAGCCTGAATATATAGGCAAGGAAAATGAGGTGCAGACCGTCAGACAAAAGGAGGCCTTAGCCGCACAGCAGATGCTCGGTATGAAAAATGCAGGCTTCTTAGGCTTTGCCGACAAAAACGATGCCTCCGAAAGAGAAATATCTCTTAAGATAGTGGAGGTTATCCGTGAAATCAAGCCTGACTATGTTCTCACGGCAGATCCCAATCTCGCAAACGAGTGTCATTCCGACCACATAAAGGTAGGTAATGCCGTAAAATATGCGGTTATGGATGCTCAGTGTAATTTCTACCCCGAATTCATCGACGGCAAGCTCCGTGACGACGCCTGGAAATGTAAGGGCGTAGGCTTCTATTACACCTCGGAGCCTAACACATTGGTTGACATCACCGAATTTGAGGAGCTTAAAATGAAGGCAATCAAATGCCATGTTTCACAGGCAGAGCCCGCACTCTTAGCGGCGATAATGCTCCAGCAGACTATGTTCGCCGAGGGAACGGAGTTTAAGGCCGCAGAGCCTCTCCGCCTCATCAGCGACCTGCAGATGCACTGCTTTAATCTGCCCGTAGTGTAAAAGAAAGGACGAAAAAATGGCTACTGTAATTTATCAGACAAATACCGGCTCATCGAAGCAATACGCCGAGCTTTTAGCAGAAAAGCTTTCCCTTACCGTTTATCCCCTGTCGAAAAGCGATGCCGTGGATAAAAACGAAGATATAATCTTTATCGGCTGGGTTATGGCCGGCGACATTCAGGGACTTGCTCAGGCGAGAGAAAAATTCACAAACATCATCTGCGTCTGTCCCGTAGGGCTTTCCGCCACTGAAAAAACTAAGGAGGAAATAATAGCAAAGAACTCCGTAACGGAGCCTGTTTTCCTTCTGCCGGGTAATTTCCATATCGACAGACTCACAGGTATGTATAAGCTTATGATGTCTATGATGATAAAAATGCTCAAGGGTAAGCTCAAGGAAAAGCCCGGTGCTGACACGGACAAGATAATGACAGCCTTTGAAACAGGTGTCGATCAGGTCAGTGAAGATAAGCTGAGTGAGGTTATAGCCTTCCTCACACAGGAATAAAATATCATTATATTAAAAAAGACGGCAAAAGCCGTCTTTTTTAATTATTTACATTTGATACTCTTTACCTTGCTGTATGCGCCGTAAACCTTTACCTTGTTTACTGTCTTATATGCACGGACCTTTACATAATACTTCTTCTTGCTCTTGAGCTTTTTGATGATAGTCTTGACGGTCTTCTGCTTTTTGATTGTGACAGTCTTGGTGGTCTTTTTGGTGAACTTCTTTGAGGTTGAGTACATAACCTCGTAGCCTGTTACACCTGAAACCTTCTTCCATTCTACTACGATTTCCTTCTTTTTCTTTGAGCGCAGGTCCTTGAGAGATACGGTTGCGGGCTTAGTAGTACCGCTTACGGTACTGCTGTCCTTGCTCTTATATTTACCTGCTACTGCTACTACCTTGAATTTATAGGTAGTGCCTGTCTTAAGCTTTTTAACTGTAGCGGAGGTCTTCTTTGTCTTTACGGTCTTCCATTTGCCTGAGCCTGTCTTATAGTAAAGAACATAGGACTCTGCACCTGTTACCTTCTTCCAGGAGAATTTGATGGAGGAGGTGCTTACTGCAGATGCCTTGAGGCCGGAGGGCTTGGAAAGTGTAAGTCTGCTGATGGACTGCTTATCGGTAGTAGCCTTACATACGGTACAGGTTCTTATCTTTTCGCCTGCAGCTGTGTAGGTAGCCTTTTTCTTTACAGTCCAGCCTGTCTTTTTATGACCGAGAGCAGAGACAGCCGCTGTTTTTGTAGCCTTACATACCGTACAGGTATAAAGTCTGGTGCCGGGTGCTGTACAGGTAGGATTCTTGGTAATTTTACCGGAATCATATTTGTGGCCCTTTGCGGCGATTGTAGCGCCCTTGAGGTAAACTCTGTTACACTTGAGGCAGGTCTTGGTAGCCTTATGGCCTGTGGCAGTACAGGTGGGATCCTTGGATACTACCTTTTCGCTTACATCGGTGAGGAAGTTTGCTATAAGACCGACGAAGCAGGCTGTGCCGTTGCTGCGGTTATTTAAGGTCTCGAGAACTACCTTGGCAAGATTTGCGATACCGGCATTGGAAAGCATATCGTCAAATTCATTCCACTTATTGAGATTAACGGAGCTTGCTGACCAGTTTCTGAGAAGGTTGTTTACTGTATTGCACAGGAAATCAGTCACGGAAACATCGCCTGCAAATTTCAGAGCCTTGGCAGCAGTAAGATTTACAAACTTCTGAAGGTCAACTGTAAGGATGCTGTTAATGAGAGAGGTGATGTATTCCTTTGAATTGAAATTGGCTGAGCCGTCATCTGCCGTAAAGTCAAGGATGATGTCGAGCTTTGTGAAATAGCTGTCGCTCTTTTTCACATTCATTCCGTAGAGATTATTGAGATTTTTGTCTACGAGGAAGAAATTAAGAAGGCTGTTAAGTACATCCCATACGGTGTTTTTACCGTTTGCGGTGAGAGCCTTGCCGTTTGCATCATAAAGAGGAAGGACATCTCCTACTTCTTCTATGATAAAGTCGCCTGCAACCTGCTCATAGGTAGTTCCTGCAGGGTAGCTTTTGCCGCTGAGGTGGATAACTATTTTGTTAGCCATATCGGTGAGGGTTGTAGTGTTTTTGATTGCCTCATAAACTTCCTTGACACCGTTTGTATCTGCGGCATAGAAAATAATTTTGAAAATTTCGAGCATAAGAGTCTCATCACTCTTACTGCCGACATTTTCTACAAGGCCTGAATTCTCAGCGATATATCTGACGAGCTTTCTTACATTGTCGCCGATTTTGGTATAGTCGCCTGCTGTCCAGCCTGTGTAAGCGGGAACAATCTGCTTGAATACCTTGCCCAGAACATTGTTGATCTGATTAATAACGGGCTGTGACTTGGTGAATTCAATACCTGTGAAATCATAATCACCGTCAATCTGAATGATGGTGTCAAGAACTGCATATTTCTCTCCGAGATCAGCGAAACGGAAGGTCTCATCCTTAACAAGGCCTACAAGATGCTTGCTTACCAGAATATTAAACACATCAGTGATAAGATGGTCTATAGTGGTATCGGCATTTACGGAAATACCCTCAAGGACACCGCCCGGCTTGGACAAAAGACCGATGAGATCAGTATAAACGAAAGCATCGAAATCCGTCATAGCTCTGTTTTTAGCGGCGGCATAGTTCGCATCGCCTTCATTATAGACTGCATCGACGATAACCTCTTTTAAGATAGTGCTGATGTCAAGCTTGACATTATCGAGCTTAGCCACAGTACCTATGGCACCGAGATCGAGACCGTCTTCAGATAAGAGAATCTCAATTAATTTGGTATTGGCCGCAGCGAGCTGAAGAATCTCACTGAAGATTTTGTAATCGCCTGATTTGGCACGGGACATACCCTTATCAAAGGTATCGAGCTCAAGATGTTTAAGATCACCAACTAAGGCGCCAAAAACAGTTGCAAGCTTTATGACACCTCTGAACTCATCCAATGTGGAGCAGATCGCATCGATAGATGTAAGGTCAACCACAATATTAAGCTCATCAACCTTTAATATGATGTTTTCCTTTTTCAGTACATCATCAAGTAAGTCCATAAGATAATGTACATTTTCCTTTGTTGCGTTCTGTGCGTAGGTTTTGTAATCGAAATCCTCAGCCGCATTTGCACCGAAAGCCGTTACTGAAACGGTGGAGCAGATGAGAATGAGACACATTACTAAACTCAACGCACGGTTTAACACTGTTTTCATAGTATTTTACCTCCTGAAAAATTATTAGATAAAAATCAAATTTCATCACTATAATAATACTATATTTTCATCTGTTAAGTCAATAAATCCGTGGAATTTATACGATGAAAAATTAAATTTCATTAAAACTGTACAAGCATCTGATGTAAAATTTATTAATCTTTTTTATGTTATGTGTTTTCAATGCAACACATCAATTCAAAATATTTAAAAATAAATTAATATCTTGACTAATAATCAAAAGTGTTATATAATATTTCCACAAAATAAATTAAGGAGGCATATAATATGGAATTTTTAGAAACATACAAGGAAGACATCAAGGCTTTCATTGAGGCACTTATCGAGTTCTTCAAGGCAATTTTTGCAAACTTAACTGCAAAGGACGAAGAAGCAGCACAGTAATCCGCGCAAAAAAATTAAGGATGTTACGCATCCGCCGATGCCCCATAAGGCATCGGCGCTATGCCGACATCCTTTTTTTATTTCAGAAAAGTCTTCCTGTTTCTACTATTATGGTCCACAGTCTGCTGCTTTTAATAAGGAAGATGATGTCTTTTATGACAGCGGCGAGGCCTTTATCCTCCTCAGAACAGAATTATTCCGTTTTCAGTGTAACACAAAAGGCAAGTATTTTCGACTCAAATATTCACCTTTGTTTTTCCGTCGATGCCGAACTGCGCCAGCACTCTCGCACACTGACCTACGGGCAGTCCCATAACAGAAAAGTAGTCTCCTTTTATTTCCTTTACCAAAACAGAGCCGAAGCCCTGAATGCCGTAGGCACCTGCCTTATCGCTGTACTCCCCTGTGTCAAGGTAGCTCTCTACCGTCTCTGCCGTCAGGGGATAAAACTCTACCTCAGTAGTGTTTTCAAAGCATTGGCAGCTGTCACTGTCAGCTATACAGACACCGCTGGATACGATATGCCTTTTTCCCGACAGAGACATAAGCATTTCAAATGCCTGCTCACGGTCAGAGGGCTTACCGAGAATTTCGCCGTCAACGGCTACTACGGTATCACAGCCGAGAACCACAGCATCCCTGTTATCTGCCAGAACTGCCATAGCCTTTCTTTTAGCCAGCTCGATAACAGTTTCCTGAGGAGTAAGCTTTTCGGCGATGCTTTCATCACATTCGGAGGGTATTACCTCAAAGCTGAAGCCGCAGTTGCTTAAAAGCTCCTTCCTTCGTGGGGAATTTGATGCCAGGATAAATTTTCTCATCATATCTCCCCCGCTTCCTTAAGCTTAGCCATTTTCAGAACAAGTGCCACTGTTTTTGAGTCGGAGATTTCACCGTTCATTACCATTCTTACAGCCTCCTCGAGAGGCTTTCTCTCTACGGAAAGAAATTCGCCCATATCCAGATGCTGTTCCGTTTTACGAAGACCTGTGGCACCGTAGAGATAAATTATTTCGCTGCAGTAGGCCACGGTGGGATACACAGTACCCAGAGAAAAGACCTTTTCCGCGATTACACCGCACTCCTCCTCCAGCTCTCTGACGCCTGCCTCCAGAGGGTTTTCGCCCTTTTCCAGCTTGCCTGCAGGCAGCTCCAGAAGCTCTCTTTTATATGGATAACGGTACTGCCGCACGAAAAGCAGCTCGTCATTATCCGTGAGTGCCGCTACACAAACGCCGCCGCTGTGCTCGACTATTTCTCTGGTAGCCTTACTGCCGTCGGGAAGCTCCACATCATCCACATGGACCGTTATGATCCTTCCTTCATAAATTAAATTTGTCTTCAGTGTCTTTTCTTCAAAATTCATACTGCAATACCCCTTTACGGTATAATTTGATCTGTACAACCATATATTCTTACTGGTGATACTATGAAATATAAGGTTGCTCCTTCTGATTATGATTATAACACAAATAAACAGATAATAGAAGACCTAATTAAAGAATATCCGTTTCTGAATGTTCAGCTCATCGGCAGAACAAGTCTCGGCAGAGGGATTTTTTCTCTTTCTCTCGGTACCTGTAAGAATAATGCAGTTTATACAGGCTCGGTCCGCGGCAGTGACGGACTCTCCTGTCTGATTCTTTATCTTTTTATGGAAAGGCTCTGCTACGCAGTAAAAAACAACAGCACTCTCGCCTCGGTAAATATCAGAAAGGCTCTCACTCATTCAGGTATAACGGTAATACCCTGTCTTAATCCCGACGGCAGAGAAATTTTCCGTCACGGTGCAGGCACTGCAGGAAGCCTTAGCAGCTTCGTTTCCTCCCTGTGCGGTACCGATAAAACGCAGTGGAGCAGTAATGCCATGGGAGTGGATATCAGCCGAAATTTTATCTTTTCCGACAGCAGTGCCGAGCCTGTCTGCTCCCCGGCTCCGTCACTTTTCCGCGGTGATTATCCCGAAAGTGAGGCTGAAACACGGGCACTGACCCGTTTGTGCAGACTTAGGTGCTTCCGTCAGTGTATAGAAATTTTCAGCGGTGAGGATGAAATTTTTTACCGAAGTGAGCAGGAGGAGCCGATCAGCAGTCAGATGATGGCGAAAATACTATCTTTTTCCTGCGGGTGTCCTGTCAGCACAGATAAGAGCTTCAGACAGGCGGGTATTATGGACTGGTTCATAAGGGAATTCCGCCGTCCCGCCTTTTCCTTAGGTGTAAGCGGAAATGCCGGAGAGCTTTATTCAGTCTACAGCAGACTTGAGGAGGCACTGACGGTTTTTGCCCTCCTTTAAATCCGTAACAAACAAAAGGCTATCGCTAACGCGATAGCCTTTTTCTTATACCCTTTTGAGCAAGGGGTAATTTTATTTACCAGTGAACTGCACCGCAGTTACAGGATTTGCTGATTTTGAACAGCTTCCAGAAGAAGTTAAGAATCTTGTAGATAATTCTCATAAGGAAGCTATCCTTATGGCAGATACATCCGCAGGATTTCTCGCCGCCTTCGTAGAGAAGTCTGAAGCAATCGTCGCACTTACCGTCTGCGTTTGCATCGGTATGTCCTGTAGCCTCAATGACAGTCTTGTCTTTCTCAGCGCCGCAGTCGGAGCACTTGAGATATGCTGAGTGACCGTCTGCCTCACAGCTGGGAGCTACCTGATCATACTCGATGTAAGCGTGCTCAAGCATAGTACCTTCTGTCTCTTCGATGACTGTTTCGGCACATACCTTACACTGCTTGGTTACATAAGCATTCTTAGTGCAGGTAGCGGGAGTGCTGCTGATAACCACATAGGTGTGGTTGCCTGTAGGAGCAAGATCGGCAGGCTCGCCTGTTTCCTGATTGTAATGCTCATCAAGGCGTTCGCCGCAGAGTACGCACTCTTTGATTCTGACGCCCTCGTCCTTACAGGTGGGAAGCTCCTCATAAATTACTTCATAGGTATGCTCTACATCGTAGATAACCTTGGTCTGAACCTTGCCGCAGCCGGCTACGGTACAGGTGTTGGTTACTGTGACACCTGTGGAGCAGTCGCCTGAAACAGTAACCCAAAGGAGTCCGTCTTCACTTGCTTCGTCCTTTGCCCACTGATGCTTATTGGGATCTGCCTTTACAGTCCTGATGTCATACTTGTCACATCTGGTACAGTAGGAAATTGCCTTACCCTCTGTGCAGCAGGTGGATTCTGCGATAACCTCGCTGAAATCTGCAGGCTTATTCGTCCAGCCGGAAATATCATAGCCGTACTCTGTCATATTATGACCGAGCTTAGAGCCCTTATCCGTTACTGTGTCTTTTGCCTTATCTTCGCCTGTACAGGTGTCGCAGACTGCAGTCTTTGTACCGTCAGCAGTACAGGTTGCGTTTTCGTCAGAAACATAGTTTGTGAATACATGGGGCTTAGCTTCGCCAAATGCAGTCTTACATACATCACAGATGTCGTAGGTTCCGCAAACGGTAGCAGGTGTCTCTGTAGAGCACTTCTCTGCCGGCTCAGCATAGCCGCAGCCTCTGTCACAGACTACGCTGTGGGTGCCGTTGCCGTTTGATTTAGTCTTGAGGTCGTGTTCAAGAGCTGTGCCTTCGTCAGCTACAGTCCATTCGTAACCGCAGACTGTACACTCATAGGTGTCGAAGCCGTCCTTTTCACAAACGGGATCAGTGTATACGGGACCGTCCTCGTCTACACAGACTGCACCCTGAACATTACCGCATTCGCAGGTAAGCTTATGGCTGTGAATACCGTTTGCATCCTCGTAGTTCACATATTCACCTGTGAAGTTACAGGGAATACCGCCTACGATTTCGGGATCAAGACCGGATGCATCTACGCTGTACTTAACATTGTCAACACCGTAGCATTCACAGTTTGAACACTTGTATGCGTGGTAATTATAGATAGTGTCACAGTAGTAGCCGTTTTCAGCCTTGAAGTCGTGGCCCTCAGCGGGGATTACCTTATAGTCGCTGTTTCTGTAGCCGCAACGCTGACACTGCAGATGCTTGGTGTAACCGTCTTCCTCACAGGTAGCATCCTTTTGCTTTACATCCTCATAATCGTGCTTGAGGCCGGGAATAACGAGCTTATCAGCTGCGATTTCCTTAGTAGCGGCTTCATCGGTATAATGCTTACCGCAGGTCTGACAGGTGTAATGCTCGGTCATACCGTCCTTAAGACATTCAGCTGCCACACCGGCTGTATAGCCTGCATCGCCTTCATTGCCGATGACACCGTCATCGTCGTGGTCAAAGTCGTGACCTGCCTTGGTGTTTTCCTTTTCCCAGGTTACATCTGTTACACCCTGGGAGGAGATATTACAACGAGAGCATTCCTTATAATATACCTCGTTATTGATACAGTCAGCATCGGACTTTTTAAATGTTTCAGTGTTCTTCCAATCGTGACCGAGAGCAATACCGTACTCAAAGGTCTTTGCATCAGCGGTGTCTTTACTTGAAGCACCACATACTGAACATGAGTAATAATAGGTTGCCTTAGCTGTGCAGGTAGCGGGAGTAGCGAGATAATCTTCCGTAGCCTTCTTATCATCGAACTTATGGCCTGCAGCTGCTTCGCTTACCCAGTAAAGCACAGTAATGTCAGTATACTTATCAGCTTCTGTGCCTGCACTTACATCGCAGTTATCACAGCGGTACCAATAGGTCAAGTCTGTTGTACAGTTTTTATCTGTTCTCTTGTATTTTGCATCTGTCTTCTTAGTCTGCTTTAAGTAGCTGTGGCCTGTAGCCTCTGTATCATCATCGGTCCATACATAGCCGCAATCCTTACAGGTGTAGGTGGTGTAGCCGCCCTCTGTGCAGGTGGGCTTTGTAACTACTGCATCTGCATTTTCCTTAGTGCAGTCAGCGGTTTCTGTCTTAGCTGTATGGTCATCAGCATAATGACAGCCTGCACGCTCACAAACTCTGGTATGTGAACCTGCATCGTTGCTTACCCAGTTGCTCCACTTATGATTGAGAGGAGCTACGGGATTTGTCTGCCACTGATGATTACAGAAATCACAAGTATTGAGTGTATAACCTGCAGTTTCACAATCAGCATCTACAATAGCCTGACCTGAAGATTCACAGGTTGATTCTTCTCTATGAGCATTATTATATTCGCAGAAACGTTCATGTGTTTCTGTGCCTTCGATATTAGTCCATGCGCCCCACTTATGAGCATCTGCATCGAGCTCACCGTGTCCGTCACCGCACTTATCGCAGACTGCCTTAGCTGTACATGTAGCTGTACCGCCGGAGCAAGCTTCCTTGCCGTCTACGGAATCACCAACACCCTTAATACCGGTTGTTTTACCGCAGAATTCGCAAAGATATGCGTGGAAGTCACCATCAAGCTTAACTGCTTCACCCTTGAAGGAGTGAGGAGCTGTATCACCGTAAGCGGTCTTACACTTTTCGCAGACTGCCTTATCTGTACATGTAGCTGTACCGCCGGAGCAGGCCTGTGCGAATGTGTATTTACACTCAGTACAGGTTACCTGATGCTCGCCTGCTGTGTTGTTTTTATATTCATAGGTACAGTCTGTAGTTGCGTTTTCTACGGCATTATAGCCGTAGGTGCCACAGCCGTTCTTACAGAGATAATTATGTTTACCGTTACCGAGGTTCTGAACAGCGCCTGTGTAGTCGTGGCCTGTCTTGGTTGCGCCTGCTGTTACATACTTGTGACCGCAGTCCTTACAGGTATGTGTGGTGTAGCCGTCCTCTGTACAGGTGTTCTTTGTCTCAACATCATTATATGTACAGTCAACAGTTTCTACTCTGTCACAGACTTTACAGTAGCGGGTATGCTGACCTGCATCTGTCTTATTCTTGTCTGTAGAGGTCCAGTCTGTCCAGTCGTGGTCTTCAGTTACGCTGTAGTCACACTCTGTACAGGTCTTGGTATGTGTAGCGGCTTCGGTCTTTGACCATTCACCGTAGGTACAAGCCTTAGAAGCTTCCTTCACACCTTCGTAGCCGTAGGTGTCACAGCCGTTAGCGCAAAGATATGAGTGTGTGCCGTCCTTATTGTCACGGACTGTGCCTGTGTATGCGTGGCCCTTCTTGGTGTTTGCCTTGGTCCAGGTGGAGCCTGTTGTAGTGTCATCCTTGGCAGAGATACCGCAGGTTTCGCAGGTCTGCCAGTAAACTGCATCGTTTTCACAGTCAGCGGCCTGATAAAGGTCATTGCCCTCATCTTTCCAGCTGTGGCCCTTAGCTGAGCCTTCGTCTTTCTTTGTATCTGTGACAGCACAGCGTTCGCACTTTGCAGTCTTGGTGCCGTCTTCTGTACAGGTAGCATTACCGTCTGATACATAGTTTTTGAAGCTGTGGCCGAGCCTGGGCTCAACTTCACCTGATTTTACGGTCTTCTTACAGTCGTTACAGTATGTGTCACCTGTGTAGCCGTTCTCTGTACAGGTAGCATCCTTTTTATTTTTTATTTCGGTATTTACATGTACATCGGGAGCAAAATCACCCTCTGTTGTCTTTTTTGCAAGACAGGCACAATCCCAGTGAACTGTGCCGCGAATACTACAGGTAGCACCTTCGGTTTCACGCTGTACCCACACATGGTCAGCCTCAGCTGTAGCATCACAGTTTACACATCTAACCAGATGCTTACCGTCGATACCCGTAGATGAGTTCTGTACGACTTCACCGGTAAAATTGTGTCCCGTAGCGAGCCAGTTTTTATTATCACCGTTATAGGATACATAGCCTAAGCTGTGATTACAGTTTTTGCAGTGCTTTTCAACCAAAGCAGGATCAGTACAGGTAGCCGCCTTATAGGCGATGTCAGCCCATACGAAGTCATGCTCAGTAGCGGTAAAGGTAGGAGTAACCGTTCTGTCTTCAGTAACATTTGTGAGATTGCCTTCCCAACCGGCAAATTCATAGGATGAGGTAGCATCAGAATCCTTAGTGGGATTAGTCGCAGGAGTGGTAGCATCCTTACCGTCCTCAACCTTAACAGTGGCAAAAGTTGTTCCGTCAGCGTTAAGGAAGCTTACTGTGTGAAGCTTAGTCCACTGTGCGGTAAGGGTAGGATTGCCGTACATACCTGTAAGTGTAGCATTTGCGGCATAGGTAGCTCCGTTAGTCCAATTACCGTCGGCTGTGGTTACCTTCCATGAGCCGAAGACATAATTATCTCTCGTTGCATTGGGAAGGGTTATACTGTCAGCAATAGTATAATCAATGGAAGTTTTGCCAGAAGTACCGCCGTTACCCTCGAAGTTAGCAGTATAATCATTAGGATCCCATGATGAATATACCGTTCTGTTCTGGTTCATTGTCTGAGCGGTATATGCACTGCCGTCTGAGTTCTGCCAGCCGCTGAAGGTGTAGCCTGTTCTTACAGGCTGGTCAAGACCTGCGGAAGCGGCAGAGGAAGCATTATATGTATAGGTTTTCTTTACAGGGCGTGTAGTCCAGTTCTTAATACCGATCTCATCAGCTCTCGTCTTTTCATAAACAGCAATATCAGAGAAGGTCACCGTAGTACCACCGGTATTGTTGTCAAAACGAAGCTCTACGCTCTCGGCATTTGACGGAGCGGTGAACTCAGCCCAATGGGTACCGTTACCGCTGAAAGACGAGCTCGGATATGATATACCGGCGCCGTTTGAATCCTTCCACATAAAGAATACTTCTGTGGCTGTAGCATTAGCTGTTTTCCAGGTGAAATAATAGGTTTTACCGCCCTCAACGGGAATAGAATAGTAATTGGACGGATGTGTTCCTGTTGTAGCATTTGTCACATATTCACCGGATCCGTTGTTAATGATTTTTACGGTACCTGCATTGACATCCGTTACCACATTACTGTCGTTCCATTTAGACGAATCGGAATAATACCAATCGGAAAGCGAGAAAAGGTTCTCATAAAGAACATCCTTGGTGGGTGCTTTAAGAGTAATATTTGCAGTCTGTGTTTTACCTGCACCCGAAGCTGTAACTGTTACATTTTTGGTTGAACCAGATGTAATGTTTGAAATAGCTTCACTGGTTGCAGTGACACCCGTAAGTGCACCGTTGCTCTGAGATACGGTAACACCGTTAGTAGCAGGAAATGTGTACGAAACATTACTCTGAGGCCAGGCTACACTGTACTGATCTTTCCAGGAAGCCTTGGTTGACCATGAGACAGTTCTGGAGCCGTATGCGGGAACCTGAACAGAAGTGCCGCTCATTGTAGAGGAAGCAGTCCATGAGGGATTTTCCCATACTCCGACGGGACTCCAACTGCCTAATGATGTGCCCATTTTCCAGTTGATGGTCTGGTTATCCTGCACTGTGTATGCATCACTAAAAATGGTCTTTTCACCGATTTTAATGACTCTTACACTCGTCTTATCTGTAGCCGCAGTACGGTTTACTACTGTAACAGCAATTCTAACCGGAAAACCGGGAATGGTGCCTGTATAAGTCGGATTAGCATCCTTATCTCTTGTTAATGAGCTAACAAAAATATGCTCTATCTCAGTTGAACCTAATGTACCGTCCGATTTGACCTCATAGTAATAAACCTTAATATTACCGCCATTAGTTAACTTGGTTGTATTATAAACCGTGACTGATAAAGGATACTCTACAGCCGATGCAGCGCTCGCCTTTTCAGGTGCTACCCACACCCATGCCGACATAAGCATAAGCACTGTCAGAAATACTGATAAGGTTTTCTTTGCGTAAGTTAAATGTTTCTTTTTCATATTTTTATTTATCCCCCTTATGAGATATTTGAAACGGCTGCTGAGGTTTTTGTGTTACTCCCTCAGAGAGGCAGCTGTCATTTTGAACGAAGTGAAAAATCTTTTAAGTTTAAGATCCTTCGCTACGCTCAGGATGACACCTTCAAAAAAAGGTTCATCACCGTTCAGAAGCGTTTCAGATTTTTTCGGGTTTCCCCGAGGTTTAAACATAGATGAAAGCCGATAAAAATGCTCCGAGCACAACTGACCTCCCTGTGCTTTGACCGGAGAAAGATTATCCTCCTTCACGGTAAAGGGGTAGACTAACCCCTATAATTACACATACTCATTATAATGCAACAGAAAAATAAAATCAATATACTTTTAACAAATTATTAAGAATCAGCAAGACAAAAATTGAGGTTTTGTTTTGTGCATTTTGCATATTGTAACCTCTCCGTCGGCTTTGCCGCCACCTCTCCTTAGCAAGGAGAGGCTCTGCGTGGTGGCACCTATGGTGCTGTTGTAACCTCTCCGTCAACCTTACGGCTGACACCTCTCCTTAGCAAGGAGAGGCTGACAAAGCACTGCGGCAGAGACAAAAATGCCTCTCCTCACTGAGGAGAGGTGGCTTTGCTTTGCAAAGACGGAGAGGTGCTACTGTTCCGCCAAAAATACATAGCTGTCATTCCTTGTCTTTCAGCAAGGTTTCAGCATTAATCCGCTTGCATATCTGTTTGTCTATTTCTGTGCATACACCTTCAAAATTGGTATCAACATCATAATTGGAAAATCGAAGAACATCAATTCCGAATTGTTTAATGACTTCTGTCCTATTTTCATCATATTTAATTACCTCATCAGTGTAGTGCTGACTTCCGTCTATTTCAATTACAAGTCTGACTTTGGAACAATAAAAATCTGCTATATAGCTTCCAATCGGACGCTGCTTATAAATTTTCAAAGGATATTTTCTCAAAAAATCATACCACAAATGTCTCTCCTGGGGAGTCATTGTTTTTCTGAGTTCTCTGGCTACAGGCAATAAGTTCTTATTATAAACAGTCTTTTCTGTTTTATTTCTGTTTCTCATACTCCCGCCACATCCTTAATCCGTCTTCGATTAGATTCTATCCTAAGCACAAGTTCTTGTCAAGTTTAAATATCAGTCTTACTATATTAAAGCGACTTTATGGCATTGCAACCTCTCCGTCAACCTCACGGTTGCCACCTCTCCTTAACAAGGAGAGGCTCTGCGATGTGGCACCTGCGGTGCTGTTGTAACCTCTCCGTCAACCTTGCGGTTGACACCTCCCCTTTCAGGGGAAGCTTTGCGATGTGGCGCTTTCAGCGCTATTATAACCCCTCCGTCGGCTATGCTGACACCTTTTAAAAACTATCATTAACTTAAGCACACTTCCTCGGAAGTGTCATCTTGAACTAATGTGAAAGATCTTTATGAAAGGCAGTTTTTAAGATCTTTCTGCCGTCCCTGAAAGGTTATTCCCCTGTTAGGGGAAATGTCCGTGACAGCGGAACGGACAAAAGGGTTCCGGTTTCGGAGAAAAGGGGGACCGCGATAG
>JAFSDF010000005.1 GCA_017436375.1 Clostridia bacterium
ATTGCACGGTATGCGGTACTGTTCTTGACAGAGAAACAGTTACCACCTCTGCAGGTCAGCACAGCTGGGCCGATGAAGGCATCATCCTTCCCGAGGAAGCTCCCACCTGTATCACCGAAGGTATCCGCCGTCACTACTGTATTTACGACTGCGGATGGTACAAGGAAGTAATTCTTCCCAAAACCGATCATAAGTATGATGAGGGAACAGTGGTTGCTCCCACCTGTACAAATGAAGGCTACACAGTATACCACTGTACCGTAGACGGCTGTAAGGCGAGTGTAGACAAGGATTTCGTTCCTGCTCTCGACCACGACTACATTACAGCAGTTACTGCTCCTACCTGTGATGCACAGGGCTACACTACTTATACCTGTAAGATATGTACAGACACCTTCGTTTCCGATTTCGTCAAGGCTAACGGTCACGCTGACAGCAACGCTGACGGTAACTGTGATCACTGTAAGACGAATATTATCGGAGCATGTAAGTGCGGCTGTCACAGCACAAACTGGTTTATCAGAATAATCTATATGATAGTAAGATTTATCTGGAAGCTCTTTAAGCTTAATCCTGTTTGTCACTGCGGACTCGCTCACTATTAATATCATAGCTGATAATTTGTAGCCGCCCTTCGGGGCGGTTACTTTTTTGTTAATTTTTACAAAAATGCTCGCAAATATGCAATAAATATTATTATAAAAAAAGGGACAAAAAACTTGAAAATTATGAGTGAAGTGCTATAATAAACTAATGAGGTGATACTATGACTCATAATATTATCGGAGCAGTAATCTGTGCTCTTGCAGGTCTGCTTATCGCTTTCGGAAACTATGCTTTCAGCAGAAGGGTTCTCGAAAAAAGTCCCGACAGGCTCGCACTTGCCACTGTGGGCAGACAGATCATACAGGTCGGCTATCTTATTGCAGTGTATTTAGTAGGGACAAGGCTTACCGTAAATCCTTTTTATCTGCTTGTCGGCGCGGCGGCAGGTATGACGGTGCCTATGCTTTTCTTTACTAAAAAGCTGGTGTCTTTCAATGAGAGCCTTGCCGTGAAAGCAAAAAAAAGGGAGGAGGATGAAAATGGGTGAGAAATCTGAGGTAATTATCAGACTTTTCGGCTTTCTGGATGTAACGGGTGAAGTTATTACTATGTGGATAATTCTCGGTATCCTGGCGCTGGTTTCGCTTGTAGTAAGGCTTAATCTTAAGGAGCGGCCGGGTAAGTTTCAGAATGTCATCGAAACAGGGGTGGAATATCTCGATAATTTCTTTACCGATATTCTCGGTAAAAAGAAAGCGAGAAAGTATTTTACCTTCCTGGCTTCACTGTTTATTTTCATTATTTTTTCAAATTATTCGGGTATGATTCCCGGTGTGGGGCTTACGGATTATGTGAAGGCACCGACGGCATCTCTGTCCGTTACGGCAGGTCTCGGTGTGCTTACCTTTCTTTTTCTGCAGATTTCGGGACTCAGACATAATGTCAGGCATTATTTTAAACGCTTTGTAATGCCGATGTTCTTTATGCTTCCGCTTCTCGTTCTCGACGAATTTATAAAGCCCGCTTCCCTTGCACTGAGACTTTACGGTAATATTTTCGGCGAAGAGATGGTAACGGAGGAGCTTTATCACATATTTCCCATCGGTGCACCTGTGGTTATGATGGTGCTTTCCCTTTTATTCTGCGCTCTGCAGGCTATGGTTTTCACTATGCTTGTATCGATATATTTAGAAGAAGTAACCGAAGACTAATAACAAAAAACTAATTTTACTTAAAGGAGTAGTTTAAAATGACAAATTCAGCAATTATCGCCCTCGCAGCAGCAATCGCCATCGCAATCAGTACACTCGGTCCCTCTATAGGTCAGGGTATGACAGCCAAGGCCGCTATGGAAAGCATAGCCCGTCAGCCTGATGCCGCAAAGGATATCCGTTCCACCCTTATTATCTCACTGGCACTTATGGAGGCACTCACCATTTACGGTCTTCTTATTGCATTTATGCTTATTTCAAAAATCTGAGGTAACAGCTTATGAATATACAGCCATCAGTTGTAGTCTGGACTGTAATCTGCTTTCTTCTTTTAACGGTTATACTTAAAAATCTGCTTTTCACTCCTGTGCTGAAAATTCTTGACAGCCGTAAGGAAAAAATCGATGCGGCAGAAAAAAAGCTCCGTGATATAGAGAATATAACCGCTGAAAATGAAAAAAGGCTCACCGCAGAAAAACAGCGTGCTGAGGCAGAGAGTATCGCACAGGCGAAGGCAAGGGTGCATCAGATACAGTCTCAGGGTAAAAAAGAAATCGAAACTGCCCGCAGAAAATGCCTTTCTGATATCGAAGAATACAGAAAGGATATAACGGGGGAATACGACAAGATAGTTTTCTCCGTTGCTCCCAAAATGGAAACAGCGGCAGCTATATTTGCCAAAAACATTATTTCCTACAGGATATGATATTATGGAATTCAAGTATGTAATAATTAACTTTCTTATTCTGGTCACGGTTCTTATTATAGTCGGCAGAAAGACCGTTAAAAGAATCTTCGGAGGCAGATATGAAAGAATAAACAGCGACCTTGACAGGGCAGAGGAAATAGAAAAAATGCCTATGCCCTTTTATGAGGAGCCCACTGTAGAAGCAGTCGATACAGACTGCAGCGAAGAGACAGATAAAGCGCAGAGCGTTGTAGCGGAAAAAATTGCCTCCATCGAGGCCTTCGGTGAAAGAGAAAAAAGTGAAGTGCACCGAGGTATGATAGAGGATGCCCGCAAAGAGCTCTTTTCTGTAATGAAGGAGAATGTAATCAGCCTTTTCTCTTACGAAAAGTATCAGAATGCTGTCAGAGCTCTTGACAGACAGGTTATTGATGAGATACTTAAAAGAATAAGTCTTACTCCCGGTGATATGGCTTATCTTAAGCATCACGATGTTCTCTATGTTACGCTTACCTCTGCTTACCCTCTTTCTGAGGACATAGTTGCCGATGTGGACAGAGCAACTACACAGATGCTCGAGGCCGTAGGCGGAAAAACCTCTCTGTGGGTTTTAGAGGACAGTTCTCTTGTCGGAGGTCTTCGTCTCAGAATCGGTGACACCGTTTATGACGGTACCGTAGCTGAGGAGCTTTATCAGTTTGAAAAGAATATGAATCACGAGCCTATAATGCACGATGACACTGTAGGCCACCTTATTCAGGAGTTTACCGAAAGGGCCGAAAGCTTCAGACCCCGTATACATCAGTATCAGCTCGGCAGAGTTATGAGTGTTTCTGACGGTATATGCTGGATGGACGGTCTTGCCGACATTATGTACGGTGAGGTGGTGGAGTTTGAATGCGGTGAAAGAGGTATGGTTCTCGATATTCAGCAGAACCGTATCGGCTGTGTTATTTTCGGTGAGTTCGAGCATATCGAAAGCGGCAGCCGTGTAAGACGCGTAGGCAGAATCGCCTCCGTGCCTGTAGGCGAATGTCTTTTAGGCAGAGTAGTGGATGCTATGGGTAATCCCATCGATGCTATGGGCTATCTGCCTTATAAGCAGACACGCCCCATTGAGTATAAGGCACCCGGTATTCTGGAGCGTGCACCCGTTAATTCTCCTCTCCATACGGGTATCAAGGCCATTGATGCTCTTGTGCCCATCGGCAAGGGACAGAGAGAGCTTATCATCGGTGACAGACAGACGGGTAAGACCGCTATAGCCATCGACACCATCATAAATCAGAAGGGTAAGGATACTGTCTGTATTTATGTTGCCATAGGTCAGAAGGATACCCTTGTGGCAGAGATCAAAGAAAAGCTTGAAGCGCACGGTGCTATGGAGTACACTACGATTATTGCCGTACCTGCTTCGGCATCTGCGGCACTTCAGTACATCGCTCCCTTTTCGGGCTCAGCTATGGCTGAATACTTTATGTATGCGGGTAAGGATGTGCTTATCGTTTACGACGACCTTTCAAAGCACGCAGTAGCTTACCGCGAGCTTTCACTTCTCCTTCACAGGCCCTCGGGCCGTGAGGCTTATCCCGGTGATATTTTTTACCTTCATTCCAGACTTCTCGAGAGAGCGGCGCACCTCTCAGATGAGCTTGGCGGCGGCTCCATTACAGCCTTGCCCATAATCGAAACACTGGCGGGAGATATTTCAGCATATATTCCTACTAATGTTATCTCCATTACCGACGGTCAGATTTTCCTCGATGCCGAGCTTTTCAATGAAGGTCAGCGGCCTGCCGTCAATGTGGGACTTTCCGTTTCCCGTGTAGGCGGTGCGGCACAGACACCCTCGATGAAAAAGGTTTCATCCTCACTGCGCACCCGTCTGGCACAGTACAGAGAGTTAGCCGAATTTATGCAGTTCGGCTCCGATATAGACGAAGAGACAAAGAAAACTCTTGCCTCGGGCAGACTTCTTACGGAAGCACTCCGTCAGGCGAGATATGCTCCCATAGAGGATAATATGCAGGCAATTCTTATCTTTGCCGTTAGCGAGGGCTATGCCGACGGTATAGCGCCCGAGGGTATGGAAAAGTTCGAAAAGGAGCTTTACAGATACTTTGCCGAAGAAAAGGCAGAGCTTGCTCTTAAGATTAAAAATGCGGACAGATTTGATGATGAGCTGAAAAAAGAACTCCGGGAAGCACTCAGTGAGTTTTGTGTGAGGTCATAACTATGGCTACAGTTCAGAGTTTAAAAAAGAAGCTGCAGACTATCCGTTCCACGACGAAGCTTACCCGTGCTATGAAAACCGCATCTACGGTCAAATATTCCAAGCTCAGCGGAATATATGCCGAATACGAAAAGTATGCTGGTGAGCATCTCCGTCTCTATGAAAGCTACAGCGGCGAATTCAGCTCGGTATTTTCCTGCAGTAACCCGGATGCACCCTGCTGTTATGTGGTCATCACATCCAATAAGGGAATGTGCGGTGCTTTTAATACAGAGCTTCTGTCCTTTTTCAGCGGATTTTACGAAAAGGGAATAATAGTCTCCTGCGGAAAAAAGGCCGCCGAATATTTCGATAAAAAGGGAATAGAAACGGTGAAAGGCTTCATATTTGATGATATACCTACCTATGAACAGGCGAGGGAGCTTTTCGGATATATATGCTCCTTAATGGCTGAGGGCAGGATTTCATCGGTTAAAACTGTCTATCCCGAATATACGAATATGATGAAGCAGAGCCCTGTTTGCAAGGACCTTTTTACCTACGGGGAGAGCAGTACAGAGGGCGAGGCACCGCTCTTTGTTCCCGACAGAGAGACGGTAATAAAAAACACGGCAGAAAAAATCTTTCTCTGTGTTCTTTATAAAAGAGTGCTTGAAGCGGCTCTCGGTGCACAGGCGGCCACGCTCACGGCTATGCGCTCGGCTTACGATACAGCCTGTGAATACAGTGCTAAGTTAGAAACAGAGATGAACAGAAAGCGTCAGAGTCAGGTTACTGCTGATGTTTTGGAAATATCATCGGAATTTTCAATGAAAGGGGATATATGATATGGCAAAAGGCTCAGTGGGAATGGTACAGAGAATAACAGGCCCCGTAGTGGATATTCTCTTTGACCCCTGCGAAATTCCCGATATTTTTAATGCTGTAAATGTTGAAGTAAATAAAGAAGTATATACCCTTGAGGTTTCACAGCATCTGGGTGACGGTGAGGTAAGGTGTATTTCTATGAATCCTACCGACGGTATGTCACGCGGAATGAAGGCCACGGACACGGGAGAGCCCATAAAAATTTCTGTCGGTAAGGAAACCCTCGGCAGAATGGTAAATGTTACCGGTACCCCCATTGACCGCGGTGAAATAATAGAAACGGCAGAGAAATGGCCCATACATCATCCCGCTCCTCCCTTTGCCGAGATCGTTTCTTCTACGGATATTCTCGAGACGGGCATAAAGGTTATCGACCTTATGACTCCCTACATCAAGGGTGGCAAGATAGGACTTTTCGGCGGTGCAGGTGTAGGTAAGACAGTTCTGATTATGGAGCTTATCCGTAATGTTGCCTTTGAGCACGACGGCTACTCCGTTTTCGCAGGTGTCGGTGAACGCTCGAGAGAGGGTAACGACCTGTGGAATGAAATGAATCAGTCAGGTGTTATTGACAAGACTGCCCTCGTTTTCGGTCAGATGAATGAAACAGCAGGTGCGAGACTTCGTGTACCTCTGGTCGGACTGACTATGGCTGAGTATTTCCGTGAAAAATCCCACAAGGATGTACTGTTATTTATTGATAATATTTTCCGTTTCACACAGGCAGGCAGTGAGGTTTCCGCACTTCTGGGCAGAATGCCTTCTGCTGTCGGCTATCAGCCTACTCTCGCCTCGGAAATGGGTAAATTACAGGAGAGAATCGTTTCTACGGGTAACGGCTCTATCACATCGGTACAGGCAGTATATGTTCCTGCCGATGACCTTACGGACCCGGCTCCTGCCACGACCTTCTCCCATCTCGATGCCACTACAGTTCTGTCGAGAAAGATAGTCGAGCTCGGTATTTATCCGGCAGTTGATCCTCTCGAGTCCTCTTCGAGAGCTCTCACACCAGATTTCGTGGGAGACAGACATTATAAAACAGCCAAGGAAACACAGAGAGTTCTGCAGAAATATGCGGAGCTTCAGGATATTATCGCCATTCTCGGTATGGACGAGCTTTCCGCAGAGGATAAGGAGCTGGTAAAGAGAGCGAGAAGAGTACAGCGCTTTATGAGTCAGCCCTTCCATGTAGCTGAAAGCTTTACGGGACAGCAGGGTGTTTATGTGCCCCTCGAAAAGACCGTAGACAGTGTGGAAAGGATTCTTTCGGGCGAGTGCGATAACATCCCCGAGCAGTATTTCCTGATGTCAGGTACTGTTGACGATGTTTTCGCCAAATATAAAAGGGAACACGGGTGAGAATAATGAGGTTTACACTTTTCACCCCTCACCGTCAGTTCCCTTCACTGGAATGTGACAGCGTAAAGCTGAATATATCTGACAGTGTCAGCGGTAAATTTTCAGGCTCCTACGGCATAAGAAAAGGCCACGCCAAGGCAGTTTTTTCTCTCGCGGAGGGAAAAATCACCGTAAGCCTTAAGGGAGAGGAGATTTTCTCCGCCAAATGTCAGGGCGGCTTTGCCACGGTGGAAAATGACGAGGTCAGAGTGACTGCTGACGGGATAAAGGAATAAATAAAACAGCCGACAGATTCAAAGGGAATCTGTCGGCTTATTTTCATTTCAAGTTTATTTCCAATAATTCATCAGCACTTATTTTATAGTAATGACAAAGTTTTATTAAATCCTCTATGGTTAATTTTGCACGCCTTTTTTCTATATGGTCATATCCTTGCTGGGATTTATTGATTATTTTTCCCACTTCTTTTTGAGATAAATCGTTATCTATGCGTAATGCTATCAGTTTATCTAAATAGTCCATAAAACCACCTCTGAAAAAATCATACAATACTCTTAATTTGAGTATTGACAAATACTCAAAAACTGAGTATAATATAAATATTATTAAGGAGGTATACATTATGTTTTGTAAAAATTGCGGAAAAGAAATTGCTGACAAGGCAGTAGTATGTACTAACTGCGGTTGTGAGGTGAAGGCTAAAAAGTCTAAAAAGAAGTTGTTTATAATTATCGGTGTTGTTTTTGTGATTATGTGTATAGCCATCGGCTCGAGCAGTACGGAAACTACCGGTGGTACAGATGCTACAGTCGGTTCGGGCGAAAACAAGGTTACGGAAACTACTGTTCCCGATGAGTTCAGCGGAAAGAAGCCTGTTTCATTTTCAGCTACTGTTGAAGATAATATTATCGGTGTCCCTGAAGTGAAGGTGCATACTGAAAATAAAACAAAAAAAGATATAGCGGCAATTCAGTATTATTTTATTGGTTACGATGTTTACGGTGAAGAAATAGAGACGATTTTCACAAACAACAGATTGCCTGATGATGAGGGCATTAAAGCAAACGGCAGCTCCACAAGAGCATGGCAGTTGCTTGATGACGGTGTAAAGACAGGAGAACTGTATATTTACAGTGTGTATTTTGCAGATGGAAGTGAATGGGGCGATAAGGAAGCCTCTGTAACAAATATAAAAAAATACGGATTAAAGGTTAATGTAGAACAATAATAACAGCCGACAGATTTCTTTAGAATCTGTCGGCTTTGTATATTCACATATTCTCCGTCATTATTTTAAAAGCCAGCTCCTCTAACTGCTCTATGCTCTCGAGCATTCCCACCTGCTGACGGTAGGCGGCGGCACCCTTGATGCCCTTGATATACCAGGCGGCGTGCTTTCTTGCCTCTCTGATGCCTACTCTCTCGCCCTTGTATTCGCAGATGCGCCTGATGTGCTTTACCATAACTCTCATTCTTTCGCTGACGGGCGGCTCAGGCAGAATGATTTCGTGCTCTAAGTAGGCGGTAATCTGACTGAATACCCAGGGTCTGCCGAGAGCACCTCTGCCTACCATAAGATAGTCGCAGTTGGTTTCCTCTATCATCTGTGCCGCAGAAAGTCCGTCGGTAATGTCACCGTTTGCGATGAGGGGAATGTCAATGTTTTTCTTTACCTCGGCTATCATCTTACGGTCTACGGGGGGAGCGTACATCTGCTGTCTTGTTCTGCCGTGGAGAGTGACGGCGGACATACCTGCTCTCTGGGCTCTTTGTGCCATTTCGATGCAGTTTATACTGTCACTGTCCCAGCCCAGACGGATTTTCACCGTGACGGGAATATCCACGGCATCCTTGACAGCTCTCATTATCTCCTCGGCAAGGTCGGGATTTTTGAGCAGTGCACTGCCTCCGCCGTTGCCTGCGATTTTCGGTGCGGGACAGCCCATATTTATATCGATTACATCGGGCTTATATTCCAGACAGCTTACGGCACTTTCTGCCATTATCCTCGGATCACTGCCAAAAATCTGTGCGGCGGCAGGTCGCTCCTTTTCCGAAAGGGAGAGGAGCTTTTTGCTTTTTCTGTCGCACATGGTAAGCCCTTTACTGCTGACCATTTCACTGACCACATAGGTAGCACCGTATTCTACGCACAGCTCTCTGAAGGCCTTGTCTGCCACGCCTGCCATAGGAGCGAGAGCAGCAGAACGGGGATTAATTTCTATATTACCTATTTTCATTTATCATCTTCCTTTGGTTAGTTTTTATATTGTAGCACATAAAAATAAAAAATGCACTATCTTTTTCGAAAAATCCTTGACAAGACAAACAGCGGTATATATAATTATATTTGAACAGATGTTCAAATGATAAAACGAAAAGGTGATAATAATGGATAAAGAATATCTCATAATAGAAAAAGAGGACGCCCAAAGACTCGCGGAGGGACAGCCCGATGAGGAAGTGCTTTTTGATCTCGCCGAGCTGTTTAAAATCTTTGGTGACTCTAACCGTATCAGAATCCTCTATGCTCTTTCGGGTACGGAGCTCTGTGTCAGTGATATGGCAAAAATGCTCGGTATGTCTGCCTCTGCCGTAAGTCATCAGCTCCGTATTCTTAAAGCCTCTAAGCTTGTCCGATGCAGGAGAGAGGGCAAAATTATCTTTTATATGCTCGACGATGAGCATGTAAGGGATATAATTAATCTCGGGCTCGAACACGTGATTGAATGAGGTGCTGCTATGAAAACAGATAAAAAGATTTTAGTTGCCTTTCTTTTAAACCTTTTCTTTTCGGTTCTTGAATTTATCGGCGGTACGGTGACGGGAAGTGTAGCTATCATTTCCGACTCACTTCACGATTTGGGTGATGCGGCAGGGATAGGTCTGTCTTATTTCTTCGAGCGTAAAAGCAAAAAGGCTCCCGATGATGACTATACCTACGGCTATCTCCGCTATTCGGTAATGGGCAGTCTTATGATAACGGTTATTTTGCTTACAGGCTCCGTGTTTGTTATTTATAAGGCTGTTCTTCGCTTGATTGATCCCGTACCTGTGAACTATAACGGAATGATTATCTTTGCAGTTATAGGTACAGCCGTCAATTTCTCTGCCGTGCTTTTCACTAAGGATGGGGATTCTCTTAACCGTAAGGCTGTAAATCTTCACATGCTCGAGGACACCCTCGGGTGGATAGTGGTTTTAGTCGGTGCGGTGATAATGCGCTTTACGGATTTGAGCCTTATTGATCCGATTATGTCCATAGGCGTGGCGCTGTTTATTTTAGTTAATTCCTTTAAAAATCTCAGGGAAGGTCTTTCTGTTTTTCTCGAAAAAACACCTGACGGAGTATCTGTAAAGGAAATTAAGGAGCATATCCTTGCTGTCGAAGGTGTAGCCGATGTTCATCATATACACATCTGGACTATGGACGGCTTCAGTAACTGCGCTACTATGCATATAGTAACCGACGGAGATTTTTCCTCTGTAAAAGAAAAAATCCGTCATGAGCTTTCTCATCACGGCATCACCCATTCGGTTATTGAAACTGAAACCACATCGGAAAAATGTGAGGAGACTCACTGCGATGTTAACAGCCGCAGAGAAACGGAACATCACCATAACCATCA
>JAFSDF010000059.1 GCA_017436375.1 Clostridia bacterium
AGCTCGTCGTATTTTTTTTGCTCCTTACCCTTACATACATGGCAGCGTTCGAGCATCGCATCCTTATAGGCGATTTTCTTTTCACCGTAAACGGTTTCTACCGTGAGCTCATCACATTTACCGCTGATTTCGGCACCCTTTACTGCCGTGATACCCTTGATGCCCTGAGCCTTGATTTTTTCGATGTCCAGCTTACCCTTACAGCCTACACCGATGATGTAAACCTTGTCTCGGAGAACTCTGTGCTCCTTGAGAAGCTGATTAAAGGAGTAGGTGTCGCAGGGCTTGAGGAGGATGAGTGTTTTACCCTCCAGATTTGAGCCCTTTATCATATATTTGCTTAAGTTTGCACCGCAGAAGCCGTCATAGATGAAATCCTCAAGCTCCTCTGCGCTGTTAAAATAATGGGGTTCGGGGTTATAGCCCAGGTCGCCCTTCTTCCAGCCGAGGACTCGCACTACGGTACCGTCGGCTAAAAGCTCTTTCATTCTGTCAATTAATCTTTGCATCTTAAATCCCCCAATCTTCTGTTCGGGCCCAGCTCACGGACAGCCGAAACGAATTCATTCATAGTGGTGGAGAACTTAACACCCTCTGCGGCAGATACCCATTCCACACGGGTTCTTTCTCTCTCTATGCCGAGATAGTCGAGCATAGAGAAAAGGAGAGTCATTCGTCTGCGTGCGTAGTAGTTGCCTGTGCTGTAATGACAGTCACCGGGATGACAGCCGCAGATGATAACACCGTCAGCACCTCTTTCAAAGGCACGGAGAATAAACATAGGATTTACTCGGCAGGAGCAGGGTACACGGATAATCTTTACATCGGCGGGATAGGAAAGTCTGCTTCCGCCGGCAAGGTCAGCACCTGCATAACTGCACCAGTTACAGCAGAATGCGACTATTTTAGGCTTGAATTCCTGATTTATCGACATATAGCATCCACCTCCGCAATAATCTGTCTGTTTGAGAAGCCCTGAAGGTCCATAACACCTGAAGGACAGGCAACGGTACAGGCACCGCAGCCCTGACAGAGTGCGCTGTTAACGACTGCCACTCTGTGAGTTTTCTTGATACCGTGGTCATTGATAAGCTTATCCTCATAGCTGATAGCGCCGTAGGGACAAACATTGGCACAGGCACTACAGCCGTTACAGAGAAGCTCGTCAGCCTTGGCTGTACAGGGGTTGGTGAGAAGCTTATCCTTGGCTAAAAGGCCGATAACCTTAACCGCCGCGGCACCTGCCTGAGAAACGGTTTCGGGAATATCCTTCGGTCCCTGACATACACCTGAGAGGAAAACACCGGCTGTGGGTGACTCTACGGGACGAAGCTTCGGGTGAGCCTCTGTGATGAAATTATTTGTGTCAATACTTGCAGTAAGCATTGTAGCGATGCTTCTTACCTCGGGTGAGGGCTCGATAGCGGCGGCAAGAACAACCATATCCGCCTCTACCTTGAGCTGTTTATTGTCGAGAAGGTCCACGCCGTGAACGGTGAGCTTACCGTTTGGCTCGGGAGTAACCTTGCCGACCTGACCTTTGACATAATTTACGCCGTATTCCTCGACGGCTCTGCGATAGAATTCGTCGAAGTTTTTACCCGGTGTACGCACATCGATATAGAATACAGTGACATTTACATCGGGATATTTATCTCTGATGAGTATAGCGTGCTTGGCTGTGTACATACAGCAGATCTTTGAGCAGTAGCTCTTACCCTTGTTATCTGCACAGCGGGAGCCTACACACTGGATGAATACGATATTTTTCGGAGCCTTACCGTCGGAAAGACGCTCGAGATGTCCCTTTGTGGGGCCTGCCGCATTCATAATTCTTTCCAGCTCGAGAGAGGTGATGACATCCTTGCTCTGACTGTAGGCATATTCGTCATAGTTATCGAGCTTGATTACCTCAAAGCCTGTGGCTACTACGATAGCACCGTACTTACGGGTAACGATTTCGTCCTCCTGCTTGTAGTCGATGGCGCCTGCCTGACATACTCTGGCACAGAGACCGCATTTGTCGTTTTTAAGCTTAAGGCACTGAGAGGGATCGATTACGGGAACATTGGGGATAGCCTGTGCGAAGGGAGTGTAGATAGCGGGACGGTTACTCAGTCCGCTGTTGAATTCACTCAGAGCCTTTTTGCTCGGGCATTTTTCCATACAGGCACCGCAGCCCGTACACTTATTCATATCTACATATCTTGCCTTTTTGCGGATGTCTACGGTGAAATCACCGACGAAGCCCGATACCTTCTCTACCTCACTGTAGGAATAAATGTTTATCTTTTCGTGAGCCGCCGCATCCACCATTTTCGGTGTAAGAATACAGGCAGAGCAGTCGAGGGTGGGGAAGGTTTTATCCAGCTGAGCCATCTTACCGCCGATGGAGGGAGTCTTTTCTACGATGTCTACCTCGTAGCCTGCATCTGCGATGTCGAGAGCGGTCTGGATACCTGCGATACCGCCGCCGATGACGAGTGCTCTCTTTGTAACGCCGCTTTCACCTGCGACGAGAGAAGTATTGAGGCTTACCTTAGCGATAGCCGCACGGGTAAGGATAACTGCCTTTTCGGTGCCCTCATTGATGTCCTTGTGTACCCAGGAGCACTGCTCACGAAGGTTAGCAATTTCAACCATATAGGGGTTGAGACCTGCTTTTTCCGCACATTTTCTGAAGGTGGTTTCGTGCATACGGGGAGAACAGGAGCAGACAACCACACCGGAAAGATTCTTTTCTCTTATTGCCTTGGCTATTCTTTCCTGACCGGCCTCGGAGCACATATACTGATATTCCTCAGCGTGTACCACACCCGGCTCGAGCTTAGCCATTTCAACAACCTTTTTAACGTCTACCGTTGCCGCGATATTACTGCCGCAATGACAGACGAAAACGCCTATTCCGTTCATCTGCTCACCTCCTGAATTTTCTGAATGCACTTACGAGAAGCTGCTGCGGAACATCATCGTCGATAAGTGCGGGGATTTCATTGGCTGAAAGATAATTTCCGCCCTTCTGTCTTACGACCGTCTGTCTGGCCGCATCAACTATCTTGCCCGGCTTGACATCTCTGGGGCATCTTTCCACACAGGCAAAGCAGGAAAGGCAGTACCAGAGAGATTCGCTTTTGGCGAGGGCTTCAATATCCTCATTAACTACATAGGACACAAACTGATGGGGCTTGATGTCCATTTTTTCAAAGGCGGGACAGGAAGCGGAGCATTTGCCGCACTTCATACATTTGAGAGGGTTTGTTCCGCTGATTTCGGCGATTTTAGCCGCCGCTGTTTTGCTGTTTGCAGTGCTCATTATTCTTCCTCCCCTTTCACGCCTAATGCCTCGGCCAAAATTTCCGTGAAATAGTAAACGGGAACGGTAGCCTTGGAGTTTTTGGTAAGATTATACTGACAGAGAGGACAGGCAGTAATAAGCATATCCGCACCGAAGCCTGAGGCACTGTCCATAATGTTGTCGCACATTTTGGCTGAGAGATCCTTTGCCTTGAGAGAGATGTATCCGCCGCAGCATTCGTTACGGTAGGGATAGATCACGGGCTCAGCACCCAGAGCACGGATAAAGTCCTCGATAATGGTGGGATTTTCGGGATTATCAAAGCCTAAAATCTCACCCGGTCTTAAAAGCAGGCAGCCGTAATATGCGCCTATTTTTTTACCTGTGAGGGGCTTTACCACCTTTTTCTTAAGCTCATCAAAGCCTATTGTGTCACGGAGAACCTCAAGGAAATGAAGAACCTGTGTTTCACCCTCATAGGGCTCGTCAAGCTTCATATAGTTGTTTGCCTTGACTCTGATATCCTCCACATTCTGCATATCGTCGTTGACTCTTTTGAGTACATGGTAGCAGGCAGAGCAAAGGGTAACGAGCTGCTGACCCTTGACCTTGGCTTCATTAAGGGCCCGTACAGAGGAAAGCTTGGTAGCGATTTCGTCACTGCTCAAGGGGTACACACCGCCGCAGCACTGCCAGTTTTCGATTTCCTCCAGCTCGAAGCCGAGAACCTCTGCGGATTTTCTCGCATAGGTGTCAAGGTCTTTTGCCTTTGTCCGTAAGGTACAACCGGGATAATAACTGTACTTCATACATCTATGATCCTTTCTCTGAAAAAATAGTTTTTTTGGGCGTTGAGGTCTTTGTGAGCGCTTAAAAAATCTCCGTTATTTCTCCTGTTTTAAGTTCATAAAACACCAACATAGTCCATTCGGTTAATCATAACATTTTTTCGACAAAATTTCAACTGTTTGACGAAGAAAAAACTGCCTGTTTCTGGGGGTTTTTATGCTTTTTTATTATAAACATATAATAGAAAAGGAAAAAGGTAAGGGAAATCAATTCAAGCCCTTACCTTTAAAGCTATTCAGCATTATTATTTTATTTCCTGCTCCAAGTTTCTGAAATCATCTGTATCGAAAAACTCAATTATACTTATTTCAAAACCGTCGCAGAGTTTTTTTAGTGTTACCACACCCGGATTTTTACTTTCTCCGTTTAATATACTTTTCAGCGTGGATTGAGAAATTCCCGCCAGATAGCTCAAAGCGTTAGGTGTAATATTACGTTCGGCACACAGCTCATATATGCGCTTTACGGTCAGTTCATATATGCCCATAATATACCACCTCTCAAATTAACTACACTAAGATGATATATCACTTACATAATTATTGTTAGTGAAAAATCACTAAATATTCGATTTTAACTATTGACTATTCTTTGTATTGATTTTATAATTAGTGATATATAACTAATTATATGTTTTTCAATCAAGGTGATACTATGAAAATCTGTAAGTTTTTCGGCTTTCGGGAAATGCGAGAGCGAAACAGCAAATAAAAAAAGCAAGGGAGATCAATTCTAACCCTTGCCTTTAAAGCTATTTTTCGTTTTTGATTTCAATTTCACCGTGCTTTGCTTCGAATTCGCGTATACATTGTCTGATAAGATAAAGTATCTGTCCGTTTGCCGAGCGACCTTCATATTTTGCTATATAATGAAGTTTACCGTGTAATTCGGGTTCTACCTCAATGCCGAGATGCTTATTATTTTTATTTCTCATAAATATCACCAAAAAATCTTATTTTTAGTATATTTTAAGATTTTTTTATGTTATAATGTGTAAAGTATACTTGGTTTAAGTATACCAAATCTTTCTAAAAGGTGATATTATGAAAATATGTACATTTTTCGGACACCGAGATGCACCCGAAAGTATACGCTATGATTTAAAGCAAGTGCTTATTGACCTTATCGAGAACAAGGGTGTAAGCTGGTTTTATGTCGGTCATAACGGGAAATTTGACTCGATGGTGCTGACGGAATTAAAGCTGTTTTCCACAGTCTATAAGCATATACATTACTTTGTGGCAGTTGCAGGCTCTCCCGACAAAAAATTAAAT
>JAFSDF010000060.1 GCA_017436375.1 Clostridia bacterium
CTGTATGGGCAACCACGAATTCATCGAGGAAAGAGAAACAGAGGGCATCAATGCCTTTGACAACTACAGAAAGTATGTTTACGAAAATGTGGACACCCACGAAATTATAAACGGCTACCATTTCATCGGTCTTTCCTATTCGGACAAGGATGAAAACTACAGCAGTGAAAAAATCGACTGGCTTAAGGCGGAGCTTGACAAGGCTGTAGCCGACACAGGTGATAAGCCTGTTTTTGTTTTCCAGCATCCACACCCCACTCTCACCGTTTACGGCAGTATAAACTGGAGTGAAATAAGCATAAGCCTTGCCCTCAAGGACTATCCTCAGGTTATCGACTTCTCGGGACATTCCCACTACAATGCATCCGATCCCCGCTCCATCCATCAGGGCAGATTTACGGCTATGGGCACCGGCGGTATCACAGGTCTCGAGGGTAATGTGAACTACATCGACGGTAACGCAGGTACACAGAAGGCATCCTCAAGCTATGAAATAGTCGAGGCCGATGCCAAGGGTAATGTGAGAATAAGGGTATTTGATGCGTATAACGATATGTTCTATCCCGAAAATGACTATTATCTGCCTATCGGTGAAAAGTTCTTCACCTGGGGCAATCTTAAATCCTTTGACACAAAGCCTGCTTTCCCGGAGGGTGAAATCGTGGCAAGAGTAAACGAAGAGGGTGAGACGGTTATCTCCTTCCCCGACGCCAAGGGCTATTACGATGCGGCAAGCTATAATATCACAGTGAAAAACAGTATAGGCAAGACTGTTTTCTGCTCGTCGGTTATCTCCGAATATGTGAGTGCTGTCGATGACGGTGCTGAGGTTAACATCGGTAAGCAGGAAAAGGGCGAATACAGAGTGAAGATAGCACCTGTAAGCCCTTATGCCAAGGTCGGTCAGGCTATAGAAGGGAATGTGGAGATCAAGTAATCAGCCGGCCTCTTCTTTCAGATTTTGTCATTCTGAGCACAGCGAAAAGCTTTTAATACACGCTTTACAAAGATCTTTCACATTCGTTCAAGGTGACACCTCCAAAAAGTATTCTTAAGCTAATGATGTTCCCTTCCGCGGGAGGCTTATCCGCACTTAAATGATACACAGAAATGAAATACTACCCGCCGAAAAAGGTGGGTAGTATGTTTTTTTACTCATCAATATGCGAGAAGAAAAATTCTTTTCTTTCCTCGTTATTTATTACTGTGACGGGCTTTATCTGATTCAAGACCTTGCCCTGATTTTTAAGCATTTCCCTGTAATCGGCGTAGGTGTCCTTTTTAAGGAAAACTACCTTCGGCTCGCCGAGCATACCCCAACGGCGGTATTTGAAATACTTTTCGTTGCTTTCGCAGAGATACCAGTCGAGCTTAATGGCGATTTCCCCGAGCATGCTCTTGTCTACATCGCCCTCAGGCTCTGCCAGCATCATATAACGGACAGGATCGCTGTCGTGGTCATCACAGAAGCTGTAGCCCTTAAAGGATATACCCAGAGCCTTCTGTGTCTCTGCCGCCGCCCAGTCAACCATCTGAGTGGTGGTTTTTTCGTTGGCGATATTCATAGCAAGGTTATTTCTGTAGAGAAATTCAACCTTGGGAGTGTTCTTATACCTGCCCGTAACACGGACCACATCCTCGATTCTGTAGCGGCAAAGTCCCGAACGGTTGGTGACCACCAATTCGTAGTCCTTGCCCTCCTCGATTTCGTCAATGGTGAGAGGTCTTTCACAGTCGGGATTGTCCACGGGAATAAACTCGAAAAATACCGACTGGGGAAGAAGCACATAGTCCATAGCATTGAGCTCTGTGGGGATAGCCATATAGCCCTCTGCCGCCGCATAGCCCATATTATGTATGGGAATATCACCGATATGCTTTCTCAGCTTCTGCACATAGAATTTAAGGTTAGAGCCTACCATACCGTAGGACCAGATAAGCTTCGGCCATATACGGGGTGCGATGGGAGTGTCGAAGCCCTTTTCACATTCACGGCGAAGCTCTGCCGCTCTCTCGGGCATAGGCTTTAATTTCTTTTCCCACTTTCTGCGAAGGTCCTCGGGGCATTTTACCGACGGGTCGATAGTGCCTTTTTCGATGTCGTTACATATCATTTCCCAGTTCTGCTCAAAATAATCGAACATAGTGGTAAGCAGAGTGATAACCATAGCTCCGAGATAAGAGAGGTCCCTTCTCTGCAGAGCAAAGCGCAGATGGAAATAAGCAGTGTTTACTGCCGCTTCATCTACGGGATACATAAAATCATTGGGAGTGGTAAGGAAAAAGCGTGAAATAGGCTTCAGATAAGCGATGGGAATCTGCCCTGCACCGTTACACATTTTTCCGTCAGCGAGTCTGTGACCTGTGAGAATAACGGCTACGGTGCCCACCTGCTTCGGGAACCTTACTCCCCTTTTACGGAACCATTTGGCCGCACAGCCTGTGGTACCCGAAAAGCCCATGCACTGCATTATCCATAAATCCTCGGCACACTTAGGCATTATCTTGGGCTTGCCGACAGAGCCTGAGGAGGAGCAGTAGCGGATGGGGCGATGCTTTATAATAAGGTTTTTTTCACCCTTCTGCATCCTATGCACATATTCATCATAGTCCTCATAGCTGGTCATTGGCATATTTTTCTGAAAATCCTCTATGGTTTTAACAGTGCCAAGGCCTATTTTTTTACCGAACTCGGTATTTTTATTTCTTCTGACGATGCTTTTCAGAACGCTTTCCTGCATTTTACGGGGTCGGGAGGTATAAAAGTCTACCTTAAGCCATTCGAGATAGCCGAGAAATACACCTATATCAGAAAATCCTGCCATATTCCGTCACCTTTCTTACTTCCACTGAATATCCCATACCTCATCTATGTAGCCCTCCATACTGCCGCTTCCGCTGATACCGATGGCATTACCCTCACCGACGCCCTTCATTTCCAGATGCTCACGGTACTGTACCGTCCTGCCTGAGGAGTCAACTAAAACGCTTACGGTAGCACCCGGATATTCGAAGTCAACCTTCGTAAGCTCACCCATAGGAAGCTCAAAGGTAGAAAAATCAAGAGTATCACAGGCGGCATTATGATGGGGAGGTCTGGGATTCTGCAGAGTGCTGGTCTCGGGAACCACCTTTATTGTATAAAGAGTACCCTCACCGGTCTGCTCTGCCTTAGCCTCTGCCACACCCTCTGCAGTAAGGGTAAAGGGCTTATCCGTAGGAGGAATTTCGTGATTTACGACGATTTCCTCACCCTTCTTTTCGGGGTTGGGACCTTTACCGTTTGTGATGTCATATTCGAGAGCTTCCTCACCCTCGAAGAAGTCAATAACCGTGTTAATGGGGCCCGTAAGCAGTGGCACCGAGCAATCGAGAAGGTCGATGCTTATGACCTGCTTTTTAGTAGCCGTAAAGGATGCCGTGTCAGCCTTGAGAGAATTTATGCCCTCGTTTACCTTGGCCAAAATGTCAGCCTTGGTGAGCTCATATTTTACGGTGGTAGTGGGAGCTGTGGTATTCACGGCTGAGGTGGTCTGTACGGGCAGTGTAGACTGCCCATCCGATACGGGCGGTACAGTAGGCTGCGTGGACGTGTAAGCAGTGGGCGGCACAGTAGTAGTTACCGCAGTAGGTGCCGCAGTAGTGGACTGAGCATGAACAGGCTCGCCTGAGTCATTTCCAATAAGCCTGACGATGAAAACAACCACCACCAGAGCGAGAACTGCTACAAGTAAAATACCTTTTTTATCCGATGAAGAGTAGCCGCTGCTTTCTACGGAAGCCTCTTCCTCCGGGTATTCATTAAAATTATCCATAGTATATCCTCCTGAATTCAATGTTCCGAATATCATTATATCAATCTGACAGCGGATTTTCAAGATAAACTTAAAATAAAAAAACGGAGAAGACAAAAATCTCCTCCGCTCAGTCAGTTGAGTTTTTATGCTACTGTTTCAGAGATAAAGTCATAGTCTCCCTCTAATGTGGCACAGGAAACATAGTTTACTCTGTCATCGGCATTTTTAAGCTTTTTCTTTTCGATAATTTTGGTTACTGCTACATAAATGCCTGCTACAGCGGCAGCGACAGCAACGATAACAGCAACAACCTTAAGTACTTTTTTGAAAGTTTCCATCTTAATTCCTCCAAGTAATTATTACCTTTAGATTATAGCACTATTTATCGGCAAAGTCAACCGATTTATTTATTTTAATAGCTGAAAGTGTAATTACTGGTAAAGTCACCGTGAACTATAACCTCGACATTAATGATAAAGTTTACGCTCGCCACGGCTTCATCTACCTTGAGGTAATGAACCATAGAAATGATTCTGCCTTCCTTATCAAAGGTGGCTTCGATTTTCGTGTCAGTATAGCTCATATCGAGAGTATTGACCGTAAGTCCCTTCGGAATATATGGTGTTATATCCACGACCTCAACCATAGTCGAGTGGTTTTTAGCGGGAGTGGTATAGGTCTGCAGCTCCGGTGCCATAAGCAGGGTAATCTTATAGCCGCCGTCACCTGTGGCAGAGGCTACTGCTGAGGTTACGGCACTCTCCTCGACTGCGGCACTGACATTGAGAGGTGCGATGGCTTCATTGGGGTTTTTACCCGTGGCAGAGTCAACACCGCCGACAAAATTATAGGTTATCGGCTTTTTCTGCACCTGCTGCATCAGACTCTCCGCCATAGATTTGGCGATGCTTTCTGCAGGCATTTTATCGATGGTAAGATTAAGCTTATCATCCTTGTAAAGAGAGAAATCTGTCGAAGCCTTAAGCTTGTTTACACCGTTTACATAGGTCTTTATTATTTCCGATTTGCCCTCGGGAACATTTGACTTGGGCTTAGTAGTTTTTTGGGTGGTGTTATTTTTATTCACCTCGTCAATAATCTGTGAAACCTTTATGGATTCCTGCTCCTCCACATACCATTCGGGGTCCTCCACAGAGACATCAGCCATAACGATGTTGCCGCCTACGGGAAGTCTCGTAGTAGACGGTGCTGTAGTAGCTTCTGTGGTGGGAGCCGTGGTGGAGGGAACCGTAGGCACGGTAACTGCAGGAGTAGTGGTCTGCGAGGCTAAAACTCTCTTTCCTACAGTTACGGAAAGAAGGGTGCTGAGGCAGAATATCCATACGCCCACTACGGTGATTACGGCGATCTGAATGATTTTCTTCTGATTCATATTGATTCATCCTGACAATTCAAGGGATACGCGAGGTATCCCCTGAAGCTGATTTTAGATTAGATTATTTGCTGCGGTTGAAGGTGTAGGTGTATTCCTGACGGCCTTCTACTTTAGTGTTCATTTCGATGACGATCTTATCGAGAAGCTTAAGCACATTCTTAAGAGCATCGCTTGTAGCATCCTCATCCTCACCGGCGAGATTCATACTATCAGTGGAAAGAGAAACCTCGACACTCATATCATACTGATAGGGTGAATTGAGATAATAAGAGGTAAGCATACAGTCATTATCGATTTCAGCGACGATAGTGGTAGCACCTACAGTACCGTTGAGAACTGCTTCGCCTGCATCGCCTAAGCCGATGTCGCCCACACTGCTGAGAGATGCACTGGATACGAGGCCGTTATGATAGTTCGGAGCTGTTTCCTGCTTGAGTGTGGCTTCGATCTTATAGCCGTTTTCAGTCTTGGTGGTTACTACGCTTGAGAAGCCGTTCTTCCATGCGGAAGCATTGTTTGCGTTATAGAGATATGCTAAACCGTCAGCTGTATCGAAGGGCTGGATAAGACCTTCAAGTGTAAGGTCGGCAGAGCCACTGAACTTACCGTCGAAGAAGGTGTATCTGCTGGTAAAGCCGCCGCTTTCCTGCTTTGACATTTTCTCAATAAGGTTGCCGTTTTCATCCTTGGTTCCGAATACACCGTCGATAGCCTCGGGAGTGGTGCATTTGACGAAGCCGTCTTCTAATTTACAGCCGTCATATTTTGTATCAAAAAGCATTCTGAGTAAAACCTCTACTGCTTCTACCTTTGCTAAATAAGCACCTTTCTCTAAAAGATTAGCGTTAGAAGCGGGTTTATCGATCTGGAAGCCGAAGTCAACATATTTAATGTTTGTAACATTATAAGGAGTGCTCTTTAATACTACTGAATAGGATTTATCGTGCTTTGAGCGGTTAACAGCTTCTATGAGATAGAGGAGCTGATTTGTTTTACCCTTATCGCTGTTATCCTGATAGTTGAAAGCTGTGCTCTTCACTGCGAAGGAGGCGAGAGCTGTCTCCTTGGCTCCGTTAACTGATACGACAGTAACATCGTAGATAAGTCCGGGAGCGAGGACAGAGGATTTGACTGAACGGCCTGAGGCTGTAGCCTTGAGCACCTTTGCACCGCTGTCAGCCATACCGCGGCTCTTAATTCTTACCTCGTAGGAGGCGGCACCTGCGTATTTGCTCCAGGAAGCGGAAAGGATGTTATTGCTTACGGAGAACTTAACCTCAGCAAGATTAACAGATGCGGCATTTGAGGTGTAAATTACCTTGCCGCCGGCATAAGCGACTACTCTGTAAAGCTTTGCTGTATCTGCGCTGAGCTCGTCAGCAGTGTAGGAATTAGCTGTAAGGCCTGCCGCAACTGTCTTCCATGCTGCGGTCTCTGTGTCGAAGTACTGAACTGTGTAGCTCTCTGCGCCTGCAACCTTAGCCCAGTTAAGGGTATTGTTTGTACCTGCGACTACGCCCTTGGTGGCGGAGACGGCAGTGGCTGAGAATTCGCCGTACTGAGTGGTACTGCCGTTTTTATTCACAGCTCTTACTCTTACGCTGTAAGAGGTGTTTGCGCTTAAGTCCTTAATCTGATAGCTTGTTCCGGAAACAGACACTGCCGAGGACCAGCCTGAGCCTGCTTTAGCATACTGCAGCTGATAGGAAGCGGCGCCTGTAGCCTTGGCCCAGGTGAAGGTGAGTGAGGTTTCTGCCACTGCAGATGCCTTGAGGCCTGTTACCTTGGCACAGGGAGTGGTGAAGCTGACAGCTGAGGTAGCCTTGCCCACAGTAGAGCCGTTATAGGGAGTTACGGTAACCTTATATGCAGTACCTGCCTTAAGAGTGAGTGTGGCAGAGTTAGTCTTTACATTGACCTTGGTGCCGTTATAATTTACGGTGTATCCTGCGGCACCGGGTGCGGCAGTCCATGTAAGCTTAACGGAGGTGGGAGTAAGAGAAGCATACTTTACATTGCTTGCAGTACCGATAGCGGTCTTTGCCTTGACTTCCTTCCATGCACTGTAGTAGGTGGTTTTGCCTGACTTCTGATATGCTCTTACACGGAAGGTGTAGTTAGTGAGAGCGGAAAGGCTCTTAACTGTGTAGGAAGTGGTCTTCTGCTTTTTGATGGTAGTAACAGCCTTCCAGCTTTTGCCGTCCTTACGCTGGATTTCGTAGCCGTTTACACTGCTTACCTTTGACCAGCTGAGAGTAACCGATGTGGGGGTAACGGATTTTACCGATGCTTTGGAAACAGCGGGAACTGCTGTTTTACACTTTATCTCTTTGGTATAAGAGCCGTAGTAGGTTTTTGCACTGCCTGAAACATAGCCTCTGATACGGAAAGATGCACTCTTGCCTGCGGGAAGCTTTTTAACAGTGTAGGATGTGGTCTTTGCCTTTTTAATCTTTGTGACGGTCTTCCACTTTTTGCCGTCCTTACGCTGGATTTCGTAGCCTGTGACATTTGCCTTGTCCCAGGTAAGCTTTACGGATGTGAGGCTGGCGGAAGTAGCCTTTACGCCTGTGATTTTCTGAACGCCTGTCTTTACCTTAGCGGTAACATAGGAGCCCTTTTTCTTGCCGTTGACAGCGCGGATACGGAACTGATAGGTAGTGCCGTTCTTGAGCTTTTTAACGGTATAGGATGTGGTCTTCTGCTTTTTGATGGTTGCCACGGTCTTCCATTTTTTGCCTGATTTCTGCTGAACCTCATAGCCCTTTGCACCTGAGGTCTTGCTCCAGGTAAGAGTAACCTCTGTGGGCTTGGCGGCACCCTTGAAGTTTGATACCTTTTTGACCGATGCGGCTGTAGCAGTAGCCAGCGAAGCGGTAATAAGGCACACGCTGAAAATGAAAGTCACTATGGCTGTCAATACTTTTTTCATAGTTTTTCCTCCGTTCTTAAATTTTATAATCAATTTGCCGTGCAAATAATTATCCGATAAAATACTGCTGTGAAAGAGTAAAGCTGATGCTCTGCTTTTCTCCCTCGATAAAGAAGGTCATCTCTACGGGAACTCTCACCATAAGATACTCGAGCACCCCGTCGGTAATTTTAGACTGTACTGCCGCATTTCCCGTCTCATAGGAGCAGAGCACAAAGCCGTCAACATCCTCTCTGAGTCCGGATATATCCGTCAGCACTGCGATTTCCTCAGCCTCATCAGCCGACAGTGAAAAGGATACGGTGTAGCCGCTTCCGCTCTCTGCGAATGAAAGGGAGTCCTTTTTTATATCGGCATAGGTCAGAGTGCTTTCCTTACCGTAGGGATGGATAACATCGGTGACACAGAGGGTTTGTCCGTTTACCTCTGCCTCTCCCTGAGTGAAGGTATAATACTTCGTCTCACTGAGCTCAAGAGCATCGATAACGCTCCGGGCCTTTTCGCCTTCGCTGTCAAAATCAGTGGTGCTGAATCTGGTTATAACCGAAGCATCCGTAAGCTTTTTAGTGGCGGACAGAGCACTGAGAAAATCCTCAGCCGCCTGCTGAGCGGTAGCGGGAATGTACTCTGTGGTAAAGGTGAAGGTCCTGCTGAAGGAGCCCTCGGTCTTTTCACTGCCGCTGTAGGTTTTGATTCTGAAGTGATAGTCCGTATCGGGTCTGAGTCCCGTCACCCGGGCTGTCAGCTCAGCCGTACTGCAGATGAGGACATAGTCCTTTTTCTCTTTGCTGTACATATAGAGGTTATAGCCCTCTGCTGCGTCAACTCCGCTCCAGGAAAGAGTCATCCCGTCGGGATAAATCAGCTCATCGGCCGCCGTAATGCTTTCCACTCTGCCGGGTAGGGTTTTTGCTCTGACGGCAGAGGAGTAAGAAGCACTGTCTGTACTGCCGTATTTATTCTTTGCAAAGGCTCTGACCGCAAAATAATATTCCTTATCCGGGTCAAGACCTGTTATGTCAGCCTTGAGTGCTGAGACAGCCCACTTATAGGTATAGACCTTATCGGCGGCATCGTAAAGATAAATCTTATATGCCGTGGCACCGTTTGCCTTATTCCATGAGAGAGAAGCAGAGCTGTCCGATACTGCGGTCACCCTGAGTCCCGTCACCGCAGAGGGTGCCGCAGGAAGAAGGGAAACTGCCTTTTCAGTCTTTTTTGCTTTTACCGTGACGGTGCATACTGCCTTTTTACCGCTTCCGTCCTTGGCCTTACATGTGATTACTGCAGTGCCCTTTGCCTTGGCAGTGATAACACCCTTACTGCTGACAGTAGCGACCTTTTTATTACTCGAAGAGAAGGATACCTTGCTGTTGTATAAGGTTTTCGGCTTTTTGGTAACACCGAGCTTAAGCGTATCGCCTGCGTTAAGAATTACATCTTCCTCGTCGAGCTTCAGCGAGGTCATATAGCGGTAGCCGAGCTTTATGCTTTTCTGCTTTTTTATGTATTTTTCGCCCTTGGAGCCCTTTACGACATAAGCTGTCAGCTTATCACAGCCCTCAAAGACATTTTTACCGAATTTGGTAACGCTTGCGGGGATTACCGCCTTTTCGAGATTTGTACAGTACCAGAAGGCTGAGGAGGAAATCCGTGTCACCTTAGAGGGAATGACTATCTTTTTCAGAGCTGTACATTCGTTGAATGCCGCCTCACCGATTTTGGTGACGGTTTTCGGAAGCTCTACGCTTTTAAGCTTCTTTTTACCCGAAAATGCCCATTCACCGATGGCCGTGACCTTATATTTTCCGACCTTAGAGGGTACCTTTATTTCTTTGGCGTTGCTTTTACATTCGATAAGAGTGGCTGTTTTTTTAGTTACCTCATAAACGAGCTTATTTTTAGTAACTGTTTTGGCGCTTACGGAAAAGACCGTCAGAACAGTTAAAAGCGAAACCGTAAAAGCATACAGAAGTGATTTTTTCAATCTGCTGTTCATTACACACTCCTCCAGTTTATATGTATACATATAATATCATAAAAAAAGGAGAATTACAATAATTTAAAAGCATTTTTTCACAAGTTAACTTTATATTAATATCCCCTTAAAAACTGTGTCAACACAAAAAGACCGCCCCTGTGCCGACGGCATAAGGACAGCCTGTATTTCAAATTATCTGTCAGCTCAGCATTATCCTACTCTCAGAAAGCTCATCGCCTCTACGGTTACACCGTTTACGGAAACGGGCTTACTGCCGTAATTGACATATATGCCCGTGCTGTTATCATAGCCGGTGTAGTAAACATTCTTTTTCACTCTGTAATGCTCGGTAATTCTCGCACCGCGTAAATCTCCGAAGGCCTCCGCTGCTCTCTCATACTGAGTCTGTGCCTCGGTTATATAGTTAAGATAGCTTGACTTATCCGTTTTTTCCTGAGTGGACAGATCGGCACCGTACCATTCATAGTAAGGAACCGCACCGTATTCGAGACATTTAAGAAAGGCCTTTTCACTGTTTTTTTCTGCATTTACTGCGCCGAAGGAATAGTCCGTAAGTCCGTGCAGAACAGCAGGAATAAAGGGAACAGCCGTGCAAAGCTCTCTTTTACCGAGCTTCCCCGAAAGAGGCATATTTACTACAGAGTCGGCATATTTGACAGCGTACATATTTCCCGTGTCAATCATAAGTCCTCCCGAAGCGGAAACAGAGCCCGCAAGAGCGGAAATACTGTCAGCCATATCCGTCTTCAGACAGAGGCTGTCAGCAGAATAATCACCGTAAAGCTCTCTGCCCGCATCATTTATACATATACCGTAAGCTCCGCTTTCCCTCATAAGGGAAACGAGTGCGTTTGCATTTGTGTCTATTCTGTCCGACGCAAGAAAAGCTCTGCTGCCGTCTGACAGCACCGTGCCGTCCAAGGCAGGGACAGTATGTGCCTTCTGTCCTGAGGGTACGGAAACGAGAGCACCGTCAGGATAAAAGCTGACAAAATCGGCATCACCGTAGCTGAGAAGAGCTGACAGCTCGCTTTTTCTTCCCGGCTCGGCAGAGAAATCAGAAGCTGCTGCGGTGTCATCGGTGAGCACACCCTTCATACGGAATTTTATATTTTCTATTCCCTTGGCCTTGAGAGAATCGAGCATTTCCTGTGCCTGAGAATAGGTGGTCAGTGTCTGCGACAGAGCTCTGCCCCTGGAGTCAGTGACATAATTCTGAAAAACAACGCTCAGATTAAAGGGATAAGCTCCCTTTTCTCCCTCAGCCACCGAAAGAAGGTAGCCGTTACGGATAAGAAGCTCTCTGACCGCACCCGCCATACCGATATAGTCGGCATTACCGAAGGACAGAAAGCGGTAAAGAAGGCGGATTTTACCCCTGTAGCCCTCGTTACAGACAAGGACCTCATCCTCCTTATTCTGCGAAGGCGTAATCTCAAATCTGCCGTAGACTCTGTTATATCCGCCGCCGGAAAGAGCCTTTTCCGCCTCTACAGATGCCAGCTCCTCACCCTCATCCATAAGCACGGCGAAGGCACTGTCGCCTCTTTTCATACCGAAAGCACCGAGAAGGACACCGTCACGGTAAAGAGGCAGGGAAATACTGTCAAATTTTTTCGGGTTATCCGAAAGCTCCACGGTAACACCGCTGCCGTCGGGCAGAAGGATGTAATCCCCCTCCGCCGCCTGTCTGTCAGCACCGAAAAAAGGAAGAATATCGATATGCGTAACGATAACATCGCTGTCGTGATTTTCCCCGTAGAGCCTGCCGCAGTCAGCCTCTACAGACAGAGCACCGCCTGAGAGAGTGTATGAAACAGGCAGGAAAAGATTAATCTTGGTGCCGTCCTCCAGTGTCCTTTTAAATCCGTAGCTGACAGTTATTCCGTTTTCCCTTTCCTCATAAAGTGCCGAGGAAAAGCCTACACTGTCACTCTGTGAGGATAAGGTGTAGCTGTTTCCCTTCACCAGTACAGTCACAGCCACGGCAGAGGTCTTTTCACCCGAAGCCTTTGCGGGAAGTGAGGACCAGAGCTTGCCCGAAGCAGTATCGTAAACACTCACGGTACAGGTTTCCCTGTCGAAATAGAGCTCCATCATATCACTTTTGGCAATCAGCTTAAGAGCATCCTTATTCTTAGAGCTATAAAGAGCTTTTTTATCCGTATCGGCGGACACAGTCACCGAAGCCGTATCTTTTTTCACCGCAAAGCAAGCAGGTGTGCTTTTTCCGCAGGCAGAAAAGGAAAGGAGTATTACAGCCGCAAGAAGCACCGCCGTAAGCTTTTTTATTATATTCATTTCAAGTCACCTTTAAAATTAAAGTCAGCATCTCATAAGCCGTTTATTGAGACACTGACCGCATTATAACACAGAATTATTAAAATTTCAAATCATACTCTGACGCATTTTCATAAGTATGGCTTTTTCCCTGCGGGAGACCTGCACCTGAGACATATTCAGCTCCTTGGCCGTGTTCACCTGTGTCATTCCCTTGTAGTATCTGAGCTCGATGAGCCGTCTGTCCCTTTCCTCCAGAGCATTGATAAGTGTTTTAAGTGCTATACGCTCTGAAATTTCCTCCTCGGGTGAGTCCGTGGGAATGTCTATCTGCCCCGTACCCTTTTCATCCTCGCTTGTCAGAGACACGGTGGGCATAGAAACAGTGATAAGCTCGGCAGCCTCACTGACAGTGACACCCAGTCTTTCGGCGAGCTCGGTTATGGTAGCCTCTCTGCCCAGCTCTTTGGAAAGCTCCTCTCCGGTTTTTACGGCATTTCTCGCCTTTTCCTTGAGTGTTCTGCCGATTTTTACAGGGCCGCCGTCGCGGAAGATCCTTTTTATTTCACCTAAAATCACGGGAACTGCGTAGGTAGAAAAAGCAAAGCCTCTGCTCCTGTCGAAATTATCCGCCGCCTTTATAAGTCCTATACAGCCTGCCTGAAACAGGTCATCATATTCCACTCCTCTGCCCCTGAAACGGTTGGCACAGGAATGAACAAGCCCGTAGTTATTGTCTATAAGGTCACTGCGTGAAAGATTATTTTCGGTCAATTAGGGGAGCCTCCTTAGGGTGACGGTAATAATCCGAACCGTGTTTTTTATCGGATGATTTCCGCCATTCCTTTGTTAAAATACTCGCAAATCCGCAAGGATTTGCTGCGTTTTTGTCTTGTACTGCCAAAAATCCTCACGATAAAAAATCTTC
>JAFSDF010000061.1 GCA_017436375.1 Clostridia bacterium
ATTAACATTATTTTATGTTTTTTGCAAGTAGTAAAGTTGAATTTACCACTCATACTTCACAGCCTTGCCGTCAATCTCCCACAGCGAGGGAGTTTTCGTATCGAAAATATCGACAGGCTTTATCCTGTGAGGCTCGTTAAAGACCTTATATGCCTTCTTTAAATCCTCTCTCTGCTTTTCGCCTATGTCATCACAGCAGGAAACAAACAGAGGCGTATTGCTGTAAGAAAGCAGATGAAGCCACTGACCGTTCTTTTCCCATGGGATGCAATCCTTAAGAATACCCACACAGTCCGCATCGCACATATAGAATTTCTCGTTCTGCGCCAGACGGAAGGCTAAGGTGTTAACACCGTAAGCTCTCGTTCTGTCCCATTCTCTGCCGCTGGTGTCGTCGCCCGTTCTGTAAATATGTACCAGACCTGCCGACAGGTGTGAAACGGTGTTACAGCCGATAATAAGCATATCCCCTGTCGCCTCCTTAACGAGACGGTAGAAATCGAGAACTATTTCAGCGTTCGTCTTGGTTTTATCGTAGAAATGCCATGAGTCAACATTAGTAATACCTGAGGTAAGATTACCGCCGAAATCACCGAAAAGGTCCGCAGTGGAAAAGTCGTGCTTGATAAGCTCATAGCCCCAGCTCCGTATTCTCTCGATGTCGGCTCTGATGTATTTCTGCACCTCGGGATGTGTCGGATCGAGATACATTCTTCTGCCCTTGCGCTTGATTTTAAGGCTTCTTTTAAGGCTTCTGTCCTTATTGCAGAGAAGACGCACCCATATACCCGGTCTTGCCCCGATTTCCTTTATTTCGTCGGCAAGCCTTTTCATATCCTTAAACTTCCTGTTGGGAAGCCAGGGGCCTGCACATTTCTTTTTCTGCCAGCAGTCGTCAATAACCTCAAAGGGCTTATTCTCTATTCCCTCTGCAAGCTCCGCCAGCAGACGGGCATCGGAGACAATCTGCTCGTAGCTGCTCTTTCCGTAGGCGTAGTACCAGTTATTTCCGCCGTAAATCCGCTCATTTGGCAGGATGGGATTTTCACATAGCTTACCGCAGTAGTCAGTGAGATTTTCAAAAGCCTCTCCGCTGTCATACTCCTCACAGATAAATGTAGCCAGACAGATTTTTCTGCCGCCGAGATGCACACCGCTTCCGCCGTTTCTCACATCGACGAGAGCGGTGATGCCCTTCGCATCATATCTGAAGCTGACGAAGGAATTACAGCCTGTCTTTACACCGAAGCAAAAGCACTTCTTTTTATCCGTGGCAATGAAATACCAGGGCATCCACCGGTCATTCTCTCTGAGAGGAAGAAACTGCAGATTAGCGTAGCTTCTCTCCCACGCATCACCGAGTATAAGCAGGTCTTCATCCGTGTCCGCTTCCCAATGAAGCTCTATAAACTCGGGCTTATCGGCTGTGGCGGTCAGAAAAAGATCCAGCTCCTTTTCTCTCGCCTCAATCCCGATGAAGGCATCGGTATTTTCACCCTCACAGAGGATTTTAGCTGTAAAGCATTTGATGTCAAATCTCATATAGCCTGCCCTTTATTCACTGACCTGAGCCGGATGAAGCTCGAAAAATCTTCTTTCAAGCTCTTCGTAATGAGTATAGTATTCAGCCTGCTTTATCAGTGCCTCTGCATTTGTGTAGGGCTTGGTAACATCGGCATAAACGGAAGCCGCCTTAAGCCATTTATTAAGCTCGCGTTTGATTTTTATGCTGTCAAAGAAGCTGTTTGCCTCTCTGTCCATAATTTCATTTTTGACCGTCTCATCGGGTGCACTCAAATTATCTGCACCGTATTTTCTGATAAGCGATGCGGCTCTCTTTTTGATTCTGGCATTCTTTATGGCATCGGAACGGATTTCCTTTTCCGCTGCTGACTTTTTGGGTAATCTCTTTGCGTTTCTCATTTCCTCAGCCGCATCCTCGTAAAGGCAAAGCCTTCCCCTGCCCAGATCGGCCTCTGCCTGTCTGAGTCTTGCCCTGCCGGCTTCACCGGAAAACTTCGTAAGATCCTCCATAACTATAGCGGCTCTTTCGATGGCAAGATTAGCTTCCTTAGCCTTTTTTCTGTCTGCTTTGCTCAGCGACTTATCAATACGCACTTTTTCTTTTCCGTAGTATTCCTTTGCCTCGAGGATAACTGACATAGCATCCTCAAGCTCACCGTCCTCAAGCTCACCGAGAACATAATTTTCAAACATAGCACGGATTTTAAGCACACCTACATAAGCCTTATGCTTATTTTCGGTAAGGTCATAGAAGATATAGGGAATGAGATTAAGCAGAGCACCGAATGCCGAGCATAAAATGAGAACCTCGAAAAGATTGTTTCTCATCGTATCGTCATAAAGGACATTGTAATCGTCGAGAAGTCCCATCTTTTCATAGATGGCAGGATATATCATACCTGTGAAAAAGCCGATAAATGTGCCTATCATACCTAAAGGTCCGAAAAGGCCGTCAACTCTGACACCTGTTTTCCACTGATGATAGTCTCTCATATCAGCGCTGATCTGATGCTGAACGATATTCCAGAAGGTATTGATAAAGGTGTTTATGTACCAGATGATACATATCATAATAAGGTTATCATACACGAAATAAAGTATAAGCAGGATAAATATGTTTATCGTGTTGGCGGTAATAAGAAGGTTTCTCTTTCCTATAGCCTTAATTACAATGGGACAAAGAAGCATAGACCACAGGGCCGCATTACCGATAACGGTATTTGCCAGACCAAGGGATG
>JAFSDF010000062.1 GCA_017436375.1 Clostridia bacterium
AAAATTTTAGAAATTCTCAGATCAATCAGAGATGACATTGACTACGAAAACGAAACCAAATTAATTGACGACGGTATTCTTGACAGCTTCGACATCGTTTCCATTGTCGGTGAGCTTTGCGACGAATACGAAATCACCATTACCGTTGACGATATGGAGCCCGAAAACTTTAACAGTGCCAAGGCTATCCATGAGCTTGTGGAGCGTCTCGTAGACGAAATGTAATCTGAAAAACCTAAACTGATGCTTTCCAAGGGTGACAGTAATGTTCTGTCACCCTTGGGTAATGATTAATAGTAAGGAAAGAGAAAATAATATGGCTCTTAATTCTTTTAAATTTATGTTTTTTCTGGCAGCTGTAGTGGTTGTCTATTATCTGGTTCCCAAAAAATATCAGTGGGCTGTACTTCTGGTTGCCAGCTACGGATTTTATCTGTCCAGCGGTCTGGATAATCTGGCTTATATTGTCTTTACCACTCTGTTTTCTTTCTTCGCCAGCCATTGGATGCAGAAAATACGAGATAAGCAGAATGATAAAATCAAGGCTCTCGGTGACGACCTTCCGAAGGCTGAAAGAATGGCAATGAAGAAGGAGGCCTCGAATAAAATCAAGCGTATACAGGCACTTACCGTTCTTGTAAACCTTGCAGTTCTGGCTTATTTCAAATATCTGAACTTCTTTATCGGTGGCTTCAATTCCGTATTTTCACTTTTCGAATGGGATATTTCCATTCCCTTTGTGAATATCCTTGCACCTCTCGGTCTTTCATATTATACCTTTAATTCCATAGGCTATCTTATCGATGTGGGCAGAGGTAAGCTTAAGGCTGAACCGCATCTCGGCAAGTTTGCTCTTTTCGTTTCCTTCTTCCCCTCTATTGTTCAGGGACCGCTGAACCGTTACGGCGATGCCGGACTTCAGCTTCAGCAGGAGCATGAGTTTGATTATAATAATGTTAAATACGGTGCACAGCTTATTCTCTGGGGACTTTTCAAAAAGATGGTTATTGCTGACCGTATAGCAGTTATTCCGGCTACGATCTTTTCAGCCTCCTTTGAGGATTATACGGGCTCACACATTTTATTCGCTGTCATCTGCTATTCGTTCCAGATTTACGGTGACTTCTCAGGCGGTACAGACATCACACGCGGTGCCGCACAGATGATGGGTATCAATCTTCCCTTGAACTTTGAAAGGCCCTTCTTCGCTACATCTATGGCTGATTTCTGGCGCAGATGGCACATGTCACTGGGTGCATGGATGAGAGAGTATGTATTCTATCCTGTTATGCTCTGTAAGCCCGTGGCATCTCTCAGTAAAAAGATGCGTAAAAAGCACGGCACCTATGCCGGTAAGCTTGTTCCCTCCGTTGCCGCACCTATGGTTGTTTTCTTCCTTATCGGTATATGGCACGGACTGAGTAAGCAGTACATCACTAACGGTGTTTACAATGCACTTCTCATTTCAGGCAGTGTAGCACTTACTCCCGTTTACGAAAAGCTTATAAAAACCTTCAAGGTAAATACCGAGGCCTTCAGCTTCCGTATTTTCCAGATTCTCCGTACCACACTTCTTCTTTTCATTTCGCGAGTTATCGTCCGTGCTCCCTCCATTACAGAGGCAGGCAGGATGCTGAAGGCTATGTTTACTGACATCGATCCCTTCTTCTTCCTGGGTACCGACGGCAGAATTTATGAGCTCGGTCTGGACAAGACTGATATGTCACTTCTTATCGTGGCTATAGGCGTTCTTACTCTCATAAGCGTATTACAGGAAAACGGTATGAAAATCCGCGAAACACTTTCCAAACAGAATATTTTGTTCCGCTGGGCTGTTATCATAGCTCTTATCGTAGCTATTGTAGTTTTTGGTACCTACGGCCCTGCTTATGATGCCAAATCCTTTATCTACGGCGGCTTCTAAAATAAAGCGCCGAAATTTCAGGAGGAAAATTTATGCTTAATTCCATTGCTCTTACCATTCAGAAATTCGCACAGGAAACACCTGAGCAGATCGCCGTAATCGCCGGCGGTGAAAAATGTACCTACAAGTACCTTGCAGAATGTAACCGTAAGGTTGCTTCATATCTCGAGAAAAAGGGAGTCAGGGCAGGGGAGAGAATCATCGTCGAGGCAGATCACATTCTCGATTATGTTTACTTCTGGTACGGTATTCAGCTTTTAGGTGCCACCTTCGTACCCCTCGAAAAGAACACTCCCTCCAAGAGAGTAAAGGAAATTGCCGATGAGCTCGAGGCTTCGGTAATGGTTACCTTAGAAAAGAGAGATGATCTTCCCGAGGCTTGGTCTCTTAAGGATATTATCCCTGAAATTATGGCTGAATCCGATTCTTATGAGGCAAAGGCTCCCGATGAGTCCACTCTGGCTGAAATTCTTTTCACCACAGGCACCACAGGCAAATCAAAGGGTGTTATGGTTTCCTTCGGAAATCAGGTTAATATCGCTCTCGCCGGTATCGAAACCACAAATATCAAATCCGATAATGTATGGCTTATTCCCACCCCGATGAACCACGCCGCAGGTCTGCGTAAGGTTCACATCGCTATGGCAGTGGGCAGCACAAGCTGTCTTTTAGAGGGCTTCAGAAACTTCAAGCAGTACTTCGCCACCATCGAGGAATACGGTGTAACCTCCCTTTATCTTCCTCCCTCGGCTATTCATCTGCTTTTAGCCTTCGCCTCTAAAAATCTTGCCGCTCTTAACGGTCAGCTCCGTTTCATTTATTCCAGCTCTACCGCTTACCCCGAAACAGACAAGGAAAAGATGCGCAATCTTCTTCCCGATGTTTATATGTATAACTGCTTCGGCTGCAGTGAGGCAGGTGTAGTATGTACTGACGAGTTCTGCGTTTCCGGCGGAAGTGAATATGCGGGCAGTGTAGGTGTTCCCAATTCCTACAGCAGAATCGTTCTTTTAGACGAGGACGGCAACGAAATGAAGGATGCCACCGCACAGAATCCCGGTCTCTGCGCTATCGAGAGCAAATCTGTAATGCAGGGCTACTGGAACGAGCCCGAGCAGACAGCCAAGGCTATCAAAAACGGTATGCTTGTAATGAGTGACCTTTGCTACTTCGCACCTAACGGTGAGCTCATCCTCGTAGGCAGAAGTAACGACACCATTAATCTCGGCGGCTTCAAGATTGCACCCTTAGAGGTTGAGGAGGTAGTGCTTCGTCTCCCATTTGTAGATGAGTGCCTTCTTATTCCTACCGTTAAGGGTAACAACACCGCTATCAAGCTTCTCGTTGTACTCAAAGAGGGTATGGAAATAGACGAGGCGGCTATCAGAAATCTCATTTCTGAAAACCTCGAGCCCTATAAGATGCCCAAGAAAATCGAGGTTATCGACGAAATCATCAAAACCTTCAACGGAAAAATCGACAGAAAACAGATGATTTCCAAGTATCAATAAAAAAGAAATCCCGAATGTAATGACCTTCATTCGGGATTTCTTTTTTATGTAGTATTATTCATAAATCCGTATATCTTTTATAACGGGATTGGACCTTGCCTGAGTTACAATGATTAAAATTTCATCAGTATTTATATTCTTTTCAGGCCGGATTATTTTTCTCGAGCCTACCACAGTGCCAGTATAAATGCATCTGTATTCACCCGAAGGCTCTTTTGCATAGACCTTGTATTCTTCGATACGCTGACTGCAGGTCAGGTCTTCACGCAGAGAGATAAGCTTTATGCTCTTATTCTCCTTGAAACTGAGCCTTACACCCGTCTCACCGTCTCCGAGGGTAATATCACTCTGTGCATCTCTGGCTTTCCCTGAGGGGGAATAAGTGAAAAAAGACACATCGGTTATTTCTTTTTCAAAGGGCCTATTTATAAGCTCGGTGAATTTCTTTAAGGTTTTGATTTCACGCTTATTGATAAGTCCTGTTTTGTCGGGAGGAACATTGAGAAGCATTGAGGCATTTCCGCCGACAGTATTGAAATAGATGTTCGCCAGCTCCTCTGCAGTTCTCTGTTTTTTGAAAAGGTAATAGAGATTGTTATGCCAGAACCAGCCGAGATTTACGGAAACATCTGCCTCTGCAGGCTTAAAGATGAGCTTTTCATAGTTTTTCAGCACGGCCCTCGAGCCTAAATCCTCAGAGCAGTCATTCAGCTTTTCCGCCATCAGCTTTGTCTGACCTTCATCGGTCTGTGAATTTTCGGCTACGGCTTCGTTACTGTCCTTTTCGTCGGGGATTACGCTCCATTCGCTTTTTCTGACTCTGCCGCCCTCGTTTCCTATCCAGCGCACATCGGGGCCGCTTATGGAGATGACGGCATCGGGCCGGTATTTTCTTATTACAGAGTAATATCTTTCCCAGTCATAGACCTGTTTTTTGCCGTTTTTGC
>JAFSDF010000063.1 GCA_017436375.1 Clostridia bacterium
CCCGGTGTACCAATTCCCTCAATGTGTGCATCACTGCAGATTACGAAACGGAACACGGGTATAAATTCATTTTTCATATTTAAATACCTCCGTTACTGAAAATATATGCTCAGGGCAAAAAGTGCCTGTGCCGCAAAATAGGTGTAGGAAACCGCATTGTGCAGAAGCTTTGGCCGTTTGATGCCGCCCTTGCCTACGCCTATCATAATGTCTGATGCAAAGAAAAGGGTTGCTCCGAAAATAAGACATAACCCGAAAGAAAGATTTCCGTTCCTTATCGGGATAGTTCCCATAACAAGAGCACAAGCATAGAAGAAAACAAGAACAGCACTGTAAAGCAGTATCAGCTTTTTAAATTTTTTGAATTTAAGTCTTCTTATTATAAAAAGCAACGGAAGATACATTACAATCGCTGTAAATAGAACAGGCAACACATAGTAAACAGCCTTGTTTTCGCCGATACACAGAAAAGTAAAAATGTAAGCTATATGCCCGAGAGCGAAGAACACAACGCCGAAAGAAAAGAGTTTTTTCGCCTTGTATTCAAGAAAGAAATCGCCAAGCATACCTAAAACGAGTGCTGTGAGTATCATAACCGAATAAGCCGTTACTCTGCAAACGGCAACTGCCGAAACAACACCCGTGATAAGATACATAAAGGCACAAAGCATTTTCATTTTAAAACCGTATTTTTCCGAAAGTCCCGTTTTCTGTGTTATAACAGGTAGCAATACAGTAACAACTGCAAAAATAAAAGGTAATGTTTTCATATTTTCTCCACTCTTATCAGCCGAGATTGTAATCGGTAAGATAAGCCTTTGTATTGTTTACCATTTTATTAAACAGTTTCCTCGCATCGTCAAGTGAGCAGGTAACAAGAGGATCGTTAGCGAACACCTCGAAAATCTTATCGATATTTCTTTCTGCAATAGCGTCGGAAAGCACTTCCTGCTGAGTGCAGATACGGGAAATGAGAGGATAAATCTCCTTGGGTATTTCACCTGCCACGACGGGGGTTACTGTACCCGATGTAAAGGAAGCGTTTGTTTCAACAACTGCGCCCAGGGGAAGATTGGGAATCTGTCCGCGGTTGGGAAGGTTGACATTTGTAACAAAATCTCCGAGGCCTAAAATTGCCCTCATCTGTTTAACGCCTTCTTCGCCTGTTTTCTTTATTTTTAGCTCTTCTTCACCGCTTAAAAGTCGCTTGCTTTTCTGGAGGCGCTCTTTAAGCTCGTCCTTTCTTGACCACACGGGAGTAAGGTGAAAGAGCATACTTTTAACTCTTTCGGGAGATTCAAGATACCACTTACCCTCGCAGAATTCAGCAAGGTGTCTGTCACCTGCGGCGGCAATATAACCGAAACGGCGGAAAAGGTCAATTTTAACCTTGTGAGCATTGCCGTGAAAGCCTTTAAGCCACTCGGGGTCAACATACTCAGTGCATCCGTCCATATATTTTTCACAGAACTGTCTGTAATAAGGGAAAAGGTCAATATTTCTGTAGGTTGCCTTTGTCAGCCATGTGAAGTGATTTACACCTATGGGGTTAACCTTAATATCTTTTCTCTTTATCTCTTCACCGAAAAGTACACTTGCCATTTTAGCAAGAATATCCTGAGTGCCGAAAACCTCATGGCAGCAGCCGAAGGCCTTGATTTCGGGGAAAACTCTGTAAAGAGTCTTGACGCAAAGTGTCATAGGATTGGTGTAGTTTATAACCCACGCATCGGGTGAATACTTCTTGATATTCTCTGCAATTTCTTCAAACATCGGAAGTGTTCTCATAGCACGGACAATACCGCCGGGACCCGTTGTGTCGCCCACAGACTGATAAATGCCGTATTCTTCGGGAGCGTGAACATCACTTTCCATCTCGTCAAAGGTGCCGGGAAGAATAGAGATAACAACAAAGTCTGCACCTGTGAGAGCTTCTTCTATTGTTTCGGAGGCTTTGTAGCTCCACTTTGAAAGGGTTTCGGGAAGACTGTTATACATATTACCTATGGTTTCGTTTGCTTTTGCGGCTTCGAGGTCAATATCATAAAGACAAACCTCTCCGCTCATATCACCTGCCATGGCAAGGTCACTCATAAGACCCCATGCCCAGCCTCTTGAGCCGCCGCCTATGTAGGCAATTTTTACATCTTCAGCTTTGTTATCAATGTATCTCATAAAATAAAACTCCTTTTATTGATGATTGAATATTCTTTCGGCAGTATAAGTGCCGTCTTCTGCGATGTTAAGTAAAGTACAACCCTGAATCCACTCGTTTTCGGGTGCATCGAACTTAGTCTGCATGTTATATGCGCCATAGCCCGAGGGCTGCATATAAGAAAGAAGAATGCCGTCACACATTACGCCGAAATTGTTTAAGTGGTCGTGTCCGAAGTAAACTGCCTGTGCACTGCCTTTTTCCTTCATAGCATCAAAAAGTCCTGCATCAAAGCCTGACTCGCAGACGCCCTCTCTCTTTTCGCCGTAAAGGAAATCACCCTCGGCATATTCCTTTTCGGTCTGGTAAAGGGGAATATGTACAACTGTTACGGACTTGAACTTACCGTATTCAGCTTCAAGTGCATCGTGCTTTTCTTTATACCAATTAACCTGTGAGGTCTTCACACCGTCATAAACCTCGTCCTCATCGGTAACACCGTATTCAGCCTTGCTTTCCGCGGTCATATAGTCTCCCGTATCCATAAGGAAGAAAACCTCTCTGAGTGTGCCGTCTGAATTGAGAATGTTAATTGTGCAGTTTCCGTGACCGTCAACATCCTCTTTACCCTCTTTTACAAGGCAATGCTCATAGGTCGAGAAGAGCTTTATAACGTTTTCTCTGTCATATGACATAAAGCCGTCGCCCTCGTGATTACCGAGAACTGTTGCCCAGTATACGCCTAAGCTTTCAAAAAGCTCTGCAAGCTGGGTATTTCTCTTTTTATTAAAACCGTATGTAACATTATCTCCGCCTAAAATAACAAGGTCGGGGTTTTGCTCCTTAATGTTTTCTACCATATAGGAAACTGTAATATTATCAAGCTCCTTGTCGCCTTTAAGGTGCGTGTCGGTAAACATAAGAACCTTGAAATCACCGTCGCTGTTCTTTCTGATTGTAACGCTGTCCTCATCCTCTTTAATAATTTCAACATCGTTTTCAATCTTTTCTACCGATGAAATATCATAGGAAATACCCTTTGAGCTCTGATAAAGAATAAATCCTCCGAAGCCGATTATCCCTACAAGTAAAACTGCAAGAATAATCTTAATACCTTTTTTCATACAAATCATTCCTTTCTAATAATTTATCATTATAATAATACATCTAATTTGTTATGTTTTCCTTAAATATTTTGACAGATTTTCGTTAATTTCTTGACTTTTTTGATATGAAATGCTATTATCACATCGAGAAGATAAGGAGGTGCATTATGAGCTTCATTAAATTTGATCCCGATGATAATTTTTATTTTCACCACGGTGTGAGTAAAAGAGTTGCCGAAACGGGTGCTTCCTGGCCCCATTACCATTCTCTTTATGAGATATATTTTCTTGAAGAGGGCAACTGTACCTATATTATCGACAACAAGGTTTATAATGTTCAGTCGGGTGATATTGTGATAATCCCCGACGGTATAATTCACCACACAAAATACGATAACATAAAACACTCGAGAATACTTATCAACTGCACCTGTGAGTACATACCTGCTTCTATACAGTCAAGCATTTCCACGGGTAACTACCTTTTCAGAAACCCCTTTGTAACCGATGAGGTAAGAAAGCTTTTAGATAAAATAGAAAATGAATATAACCTGAAGGACTCTTTCTCTGATGAAATAATCTCCTGTCACACCCATTCACTGTTTTATCTGCTTATGCGTAACACCGAATCCTGCATTGATATTGATGACGGTAACAGGGTGATTGAGCAGGCAGTAGCATATATAAAGGAGAATTTTGCTTCGGACATAACACTTTCTTCTTTGGCAAAAATGTTTTCCGTAAGCCCCGAGCATTTTTCCAGACTGTTCAAAAAAGAAACAGGACTTGGTTTTTCAAAGTACCTTAATTCATTAAGATTGCAGTATGCCGAACAGCTTCTCAGAAGTGCAGAAGGACAAAATATCACTCAGGTTGCTGAAATCTGCGGCTTCGAGGACAGTAATTATTTTTCAAAAAAGTTCAAGGAAGTTTACGGCACCTCACCGAAAAAGGTACAGAAAAAAAGTAAGGGGGATGAAAAATGAGCAGCTTCAGTTTTGACACAGAAAAGTTTTTCACTCCCGATAACATATACTATCCCGTCTATTCCTGGATGTGGAATGAAGTATTAAGCAAAGAAGTAATAAAAAGACAGCTCGATGAAATGTTTGAAAGAAACATCCGGGGAGTTTATGTAATCCCTCTGCCTAAAGAGTTCAGACCGAAAACGATGATAACAAATCTTCAGCCACCTTATCTTTCTGACGAGTATTTTGAAATGCTTTCTTTTGCGGCAGATTATGCCTCATCAAAAGAGATGTTTTTTTGGCTTTACGATGAGGGTGGCTGGCCTTCAGGTAACGCCAACGGTCTTGTAACAAAGGATAGCAAAGATTTACGGCTGACACATATTGAAAAAGGACGGGTAAAAACAAATTCAAAGGCTGACCTTACAAACATAAAAGCAACTGAAAAATTCATTGCTCTCACCCACGAAAAGCACAAAGAAAAAATGGGTGACAGCTTCAAATCATTCAGTCCTCTTGTCTTCACCGACGAGCCTGATATAGGTGCTTTGCCTTTTACGAAAAGCATAAAAGAAGAATATAAGAAGCGTACAGGTAAAAGACTTTCTCTCAGAAAGATGAAAAAACATAATGACCACGAATTCAATATCATATATCACGATATATGCGCCGATCTTTTTGCTAAAAACTATTTTACTCCCATCAAAAAATGGTGCAATAAAAACGGTTTGCTTTCTGCCGGTCATCTTGATAAAGATAACGAGCCTTACGGCTTCCAAAAAAGCTTTCATCACCCCTTAAGACAGCTTCGACTTTTAGATGTACCCGGTGTAGATGTTATATGGGGACAGATTATGCCCGGCAAGGACTGCGGATTTTTCCCCCGTCTTGCTTCTTCAGCGGCAGAGCAGTCAGGCTCCGGGCTTTCCCTTACGGAATCCCTTTCCGTTTACGGAACAATGACCTATGAACAAATGCGATATATACTCGGCTATCAGCTTGTAAGGGGCATCAATGTTCTCAACTTTATGCTTCTTATGTATGATGATAAGGGTTATTATGCTGTAAGACAGCGTCCGGTTTTTTCAAATACGCTTCCCGGTGCAGAATATCTTCCTGAGTTTAATCGATATATGGCATCCCTACAATATCTTATGCGGGGCGGTAAACCCGACACGGAATGTGCTCTGTATCTGCCTATGCGTTCACTGTGGGCAAACGATGATGATACAGAAACTGCTCTTAAATCTTACAAAAAAATGGGTAGAGAAATCGAAAGACATCACGGACAGTTTGATATCATTGACGATGATTTTATACATAACTGCGATGATGAAAAGCTTAAAAAAGGCATAATTTCAACAGGCAGAGCCGAATATACCACAGTTTATATCCCTGCGGATAAATATATGCCCGATGAAATAAAACACCGCCTTGAAATTTTCAAAAGCGGTGGAGGTAAGATTTACCATAAGGATAATGCTGAATATTTCCCGAAACTTGACATTTTGGGCGATAACGGACAGTTAAGAGTACATAAAAGAAAATACAGTAATTGTGAAATATGCCTTGTTTTCAATGAGAGTGCTGAAAAAGTAAATGCTGAAATACAACTTCCCGACGGTACAAGAGAACTTAATGCACTTAACAAAAAATTATATTTAACAAGTGACAACTATTGCTTCGAAAGCGGTGAAATAAAAGTTTTCATAACGGGGAGCGATAAGACAACTGAAAAAAAAGCACCGAAAAAAAGCAAAAAAATATGTACCATTACAGATTTTAAAGTAAAGAGACTTAAAAAATTCACTCTCAGCAAAAGCGGTATGAAGTACACCGATGTCAATGATGAGGAAACAGCTACCATGTACGGCGATTGGTCAGCATTATTCGGTGAGGATTTTTCAGGTAAATGTCAGTACAGGACAAGTTTTACCTATGACAGTAAATCAAAGGATTTGATAATATCACTTGGTGATATACATTATAGCTGTGAGGTGATTTTAAACGGCACAAAGATAGCAGAGCTTTTTATGCCGCCTTATGAAGCAGTTATTGATAAAGCACTGTTGAAAAAGGAAAACGAGTTGATTATAACTGTATCAAACACTGCCTCAAATACCTTTGTTTATTTCGATTTACCCGAGGAGTGGGAGCAGAAGCACATAGGGCCTTACCACGCAAGAGCATTGGAGTTTGAAAAGAATCTTCTTTTAAGTGGGCTTTCAGGCCCTGTTGAGATTTATGAAATCAGATGATATCAAAAAAGTAAAGAAAAAGCCTTCCATTCATCAAAATATTTAAGGAAAACACTACAAAACAGATGTACAATATAACTATTAAAGTAAAGGAGCTGTGACAATGGCACATTTTATTTATTCAGCATTCTGCGATGAATCAGGAGAAGCAACTATCGGCGGACAGATAGCTGCCTGCAAGAAAAACGGAATTACACATATGGAGCTTCGCGGCTTCGGTAAGTCTCTTAATATAAACAATCTCTCAGTGGAGCAAGCAAAAGAAATGAAAGAAGAGATTGACCGCGAGGGAATGAAGGTTGCTTCTATCGGTTCGGGCTACGGTAAAATCAACATCAAAGAGGATTTTGCGCCTCATTTTGAAGCATTCAAGAATACTGTTGAAGTAGCAAAAATTCTCGAGGCAAAGTATATCAGAATATTCAGCTTCTATTTCAGCGAAGGAGATTCTTACGAAAAATACAGAGACGAGGTTATCCGCAGAGTAAAGGCTATGACCGATTATGCCGTTTCAGAAGGACTTATCTGCTGTCACGAAAACGAAAAAGGCATATACGGCGATAACGCCGAACGATGCCTTGACATCCTCAAAGCCTGCGAAGGAAAGCTCAAAGCAGTTTTCGACCCTGCAAACTTTGTTCAGTGCGGTGTTGATACTCTCAAGGCTTATGACCTGCTTGAAGATTACATAGAATATTTTCACATCAAGGATGCTCTTTTTGAGAACTCTGATGTAGTACCTGCAGGTGAGGGTGACGGCAATGTTGAAGAAATCTTGAAAAGATTCGACAAGCATAAGAAAGCTGTTATTCTTTCTCTTGAGCCTCACCTCAAGGTCTTTGAAGGACTGGGAAAGCTTGAAGCGGTGGTTAACAGTGTAAGAAAAATAAAAGTCAATGCTTACCCGAGTCACGCAGAATCTTTCATGGCTGCCGCTGATGCGATGTATGATATTGTAAACAAAATTCACCCCATCCGCTTCGGCATTATAGGTATGGGCAATATGGGGACCTCTCACGCCAAAAGCTTTCTCGCAGGCAAAATCAGGGGTATGCGCATAACTGCTGTTGCCGATACTTGCGAGGAAAAACTCCTCTGGTCAAAAGAAAATCTCCCTTGGGCAAAAGCCTTTACTTCAGCTGAAGAGCTTATGGAAAGCGGCGAGGTCGATGCAGTTATTATATGTACTCCCCATTACTCTCACCCCGAGCTTGTAATGAAGGCACTGGAAAAGGAACTTCACGTAGTATCTGAAAAACCTGCAGGTGTTTACACAAAGCAGGTCCGTGAAATGAATGAGTTTGCCCAAAAGCAGGATAAAACTTTCGCAATGATGTTCAATCAGAGAACTAACTGCGTTTACAGAAAAATCAAAGAAATTGTTGATAGCAAAAAGTACGGTGAAATCCGCCGTGTAAACTGGATAATCACCGATTGGTATCGCACTCAGGCTTATTATAATTCAGGCGGCTGGAGAGCAACCTGGATAGGTGAAGGCGGAGGCGTCCTTCTCAATCAGTCTCCCCATCAGCTCGACTTATGGCAATGGATCTGCGGTATGCCGTCAAAAGTAAGAGCCTTCTGCCACGAGGGTAAATGGCACGATGTTGAAATTGAAGACGATGTAACAATCTATGCCGAATATCCGAACGGTGCAACCGGTGTATTTGTAACATCTACAGGTGATTTTCCCGGCTCAAACAGACTTGAAATCACAATGGACAAAGCAAAGCTTGTCTGTGAAAAAGGTGAAAAAATAACTCTCTTTGAGCTTGAAGAGTCTTTACCCCAAAATATCGCTAACTGCGAAAACGGATTTGCTAGCATACCTTATAAAGAAATCGAGGTTGAAACCGACGGAATCAACGACCAGCATCCCGGTGTGCTCAATGCTTTTTCTGACCATATTCTTTACGGCACTCCTCTTGTAGCTGAGGGTACAGAGGGTATAAACGGCCTTATGATTTCTAATGCCGCTCATCTTTCCTCATGGACAAACGAAAC
>JAFSDF010000064.1 GCA_017436375.1 Clostridia bacterium
GAGAATGTGTGAAGCTCTCGCCCGAGGCGAGGAATTACCCATCGATCCTATGAATGCCACTATCTACTATGTTGGCCCCACCCCTGCAAAGCCCGGTACTGTTATCGGCTCAGCAGGCCCCACAACCAGCGGCAGAATGGATGCCTATGCTCCCACTATGATGTCCGTAGGTGCCAGAGGTATGATCGGTAAGGGCGCCAGACTTCCCGAGGTTGTTGACGCTATGAAGAAATACTCGGGTGTTTACTTCGGTGCTATCGGCGGTGCAGGTGCTCTCCTCGCCAAGTGCATCAAGAGTGCAAAGCTTATCGCTTACGAGGATCTCGGTGCAGAGGCACTCCGTGAGCTTTATGTAGAGGATATGCCTCTTATGGTTATTATCGACAGCGAAGGCAATAACCTTTACGAAAAAGGCAGAGAAGAATATCTTAGCAGCAAGAAATAAGATAAAAGAATACGACTCCCTGTACAGTGACTGTACGGAGAGTCGTTTTTTGTTATAAGCTTTATTTTATGATGAAGATATATTTTTCTTCGCTCCAGAAATCTGCTTCGTATTCAAGTTCGATTAACTCAGCATTAGCCGGAACCTCATAATAAACAATAGCATCTGTTAATTTTCTGCCTGCTGAAATTGATGCAAAAGCAGGATCGTCGTAGTCATCGACATAGTAGAAGCTGTCACATTTTACACCGTCTGCATAACATTCGAAGCTGTTAAGAGAAATGTCTGTTTCTGATATGTTTTCGAAATCGAAGACAGCCTGAACTACTTTATTACCTTTTTTCAGATCTGCATACTGTGAGTATTTTTTAAAGTCTGCATTACAGCTTTTATAAGTGATTTTAACACTGTTGTCAGAAACGGTTGAGCCTACCTCGATTTTATCAGTTGCGGCAGATGTTGTTTCTGTTTCTTTGGAGTTGTCTGTTATGTTTACTGATTCGGAAACTCCCGCTTCGTCGGTCGGTGTTTCTACAGTGGGTTCTGAAGTGCCCGAGGAAGCAATTGCAATAAAGAGAACCAAAACAATTGCAATTATTATCCATTTTTTCTTGTTTTTTTTCTTCTTTTCGGTTACAGGTGTGTTTGCCTGTATGTTTTCGTTTTCCATTTTTGAAAACCTCCTTTGTTTTAATAAAACAATACTAACACATATGTATTCAAAAGTCAAGGAAAATTATTACATATGTATTCAAATGAACACATATGTAATACTGAAAGTGGTTTTAATATCATAAACTATTATATGAGGTGAGTGATATGTTTGAACCGATGCTTGATTCGAAAATCGTAGGAGAAACTATTTCAGAAATAAGAAGAAAAAAAGGTATAAGCCAGGATGTGCTGAGTGGTCTTGCAGGAATAGGAAGAACTCATTTAAGTGCTATTGAAAGAGGAGAGAGAAAGCCTACTCTTGAAACTCTGTATCGCATTTCATTGGCTTGCGATATGAAAATGAGTGATATTGTTATTGAGATTGAAAAAATTTTGATTGAAAAAAACTTAACACACAGAGGATAGCGTAACGTCTTCTGTGTGTTAATTAATTTTTTTGAAAAAGCATTGAATGAGTTGCACACTTTCCTTTCAGATGTTATAATTATTAAAATGAAATAATAAAGGAGAAAGCTTATGAAATACATTACCCCCTTTACCCCCGACGAAAAAATCTCACAGGTCGCTCTCGGCTGTATGCGAATAGGCGATAAGACCGACAAAGAAATGGACTTCTACCTTAATAATGCCGTAGAGCTGGGCTTTAACTACTTTGACCACGCGGATATTTACGGCAGAGGTAAGTGCGAGGAGGTTTTCGGTGCGGCACTCAAAAGAAACCCCGCCTTAAAGGACAAAATCCACCTTCAGACCAAATGCTCCATCGTACCGCATAAAATGTACGATTTTTCTAAGGAGCATATCATTTCCTCCGTGGAAGGCTCACTGAAAAGATTGGGTGTAGACAGAGTTGACACCCTTCTTCTCCACCGCCCCGACTTACTTATGGAGCCCGACGAGGTAGCAGAAGCCTTTGACCGGCTGGAAAAGGCGGGCAAGGTTAAATATTTCGGTGTTTCAAATCACAGCCCTATGCAGATCGAGCTTCTTAAAAAGAGCGTAAAACAGCCTCTGCTCTTTAATCAGATGCAGCTTTCCGTTACTAATGCGGCTATGATAGCAAACGGTGCCAATGTCAATCTTCCTAATGCTGACGGTGTAAATTATGACGGCTATCTGAGAGACTACTGCCGACTGAACGGCATCACTGTTCAGCCCTGGTCACCCCTGCAGTACGGCTTTATCGAGGGAAGCTTCCTGAAAAATAAAAAGTATAAGGAGCTTCATAAGGTTATGGACGAGGTAGCAGAGAAGTACGGCATCACCGACACAGGTGTAGCCATAGCCTGGCTGCTAAGACTTCCCGAAAAGATGCAGCCCATCGTCGGCTCGACGAATCCCGACAGAATCAAAGCAGTAGCAGAGGCGGCTGATGTGACTCTCTCGAGAGAGGATTGGTACAGAATTTACCTCGCCGCAGGCTATAAATTACCGTAAAATCGCTCGGTCAATCCGTGAAAGCTTTTCTCATTGAAGAGAGCCAACTTGGAGCCTCTCCTGAAAGGAGAGGTGGCTGCGAAGCAGACGGAGAGGTTTAATTCTTAAGTTTTCCTTAATTTGCCCGTAAGGCTATTGCCCTGCGGGTTTTTCTTGTGGTAAACTTTGGGCATAGAGGTGATGCTATGAAAAAAGCAGTAAAAATTTCCGCCACAGTCTGCGGTGTGCTTCTTTTGGGTAACGGACTTCTGATGTCTGTTATCGCTAATTTTAATATCGGTCTTGTGCCTGTCTACGGTCTCGGTGCCGTGCTTACAGCCTACGGTGTCTTTTTTGACAGGATTAAAAAGAGAGCAGCTCTCGATGTGCTTTTAGGTGTAGGCCTTACGGTGCTGCTGGCCTTCGGCATTTTCATCGGTGCCTACGGCGGTAATGACACGGCAGATTACAAAGAGGAGACGGTTATCGTTCTCGGCTGCGGCATAAGAGGGGAGAGGGTGAGCGTAGGTCTTGCCAAAAGGCTCGATAAGGCTTACGAGTACCACACCAAAAATCCCGATGCAGTTATCATCGTCTCCGGCGGTCAGGGGCCGCAGGAGGATATTCCCGAGGCGCTGGCTATGAAGCGTTATCTGGTGGAGAAGGGTGTTCCCGAGGACAAGATAATTATGGAGGATAAATCCACTTCAACCATAACGAATTTCAGAAACTCTTATGCCATAATGACGGAAAAGGGTATGTCTGTCGGCAAGGTTGTTTTTGTGACTAATGCCTATCATGTCTACCGTGCTTCAAATTATGCCAAGGATGAGGGCTTCCCCGAAATATCCCACCTCGGAACGGATATAATATGGTACACAGTGCCGATGAATTATATGAGAGAGATGCTCGCCATAGTTAAAATGTGGGTACTTGATTAAATGCAGAATGCAGAACGCAGAATGCGAAATTGCGTGTAGGGGTTCGGAAAAACGAAAGTGACAGTCCGCCAATTTAAGTGCTAAACGCAAAACGATAAACGCTAAACGGGCGGGTAAGACTTCGGGAAATAAGCATTGATACACCGCCATTTAAATGCAGAATGCAGAACGCAGAATGCAGAATGGCGTGCAGGGCTTCGAAAAAACGAAAGTGACAGTCCGCTGAATAAAGGTTTATCCCGTAGGGGACGGCGCCCTCGACGTCCCGTCTGATAACTCCTCTGTCGGCTATGCTGACACCTTTCGGACACTGTCATTAACTTTATCCACTTTCCCGGAAGTGTCATCTTGAACGAAGTGAAAGATCTTTCAGCCGTCCCTGAAAGGGAAGGGGGACCGCGATAGCGGTGGAAGGGTTCTGCTACGGCAGATAGATTATATGATAGTACCTTTCAGAGGAGGCTTTGCGTGGTGGCACCTATGGTGCTGTTGTAACGCTAAACGGGCGTGTAGGACTTCGGGAAATAAGCATTGATACACCGCAGAATAAAAGTTGTCGTAGGGGACGGCGCCCTCGACGTCCCGTCATAATATGCGAAACGGATGATTATACACCGTAGGGACACA
>JAFSDF010000065.1 GCA_017436375.1 Clostridia bacterium
GAGAAGACGGTGATCTTTTAAGTAATGTATACGGTACATTTAATGTTTATACTGTTGGCAGATATGCATTTCAGAATGAGGATATTAACACCGTGACAATTGAAAAGGGTGTAAGCGAAATTTCAGAGGGTGCTTTTAAAGGCTCTTCCGTGCAAAAAATATTAATACCTGAAACAGTTGAGAAAATTATACAGAAGGCATTTTCCGGATGTACTAAATTAACAACTTTAGGAATTGAAGATGGTAATGTGCCTCTTACTATAGGCTTTGAGGCTTTTAAAGATTGCAGCAGTTTGCAGGATATAACATTAAAAAGAGTAAAAAACATTGACAGATATGCTTTCGAAAATGTTAATATTAATAATCTAACCTTTGCGGAAAATGTTTACATTAGCGATGATGCGTTCAGTAAATGCAATATTGATAATGTTGTATTTGTTAAACAGGCAGATACAATTGCTTCTGCGTTCTCGTATTGTACGATTGGAAAGCTTGTGCTTCCGGAAAAAGCAAATTATGTTTCCACAGCTGTTTTTTATGATACGGAAATAAACGAAATGGTTATTCCTGTCGGAATGTCTGATGTAAGTGCATACTTGCCTGCAACACAGGGCGGAATGGGTTTTTCGTTAAATAAAATATCTGTAAAGGGAAATAATCTGTATTATACGGTTGTTGATGATGTTCTTTTCAATAAGGAAATGACAGAATTAATATATTATTCTCCGTCTAAAACAGATAAAACATACAAAATACCTGCCGGTGTTTCAGAAATTTCTGCAAAAGCATTTACCGGTTGCGATAACCTTGAAAAAATCATAATTTCTGACGGTGTACGCAGGATATGCAAAAATACTTTTTTCAAATGCAGCAATCTTAAACAGGTTGAATTGTCTGATAAACTCGAATATATTGAAAGCAGTGCGTTTAATTCCTGTCCGATTGAAAAGCTTTCGGTTTTACCGAAAAGTCTGAAGGAGGTTTCAGCCGGGGCTTTCAATGGACATTCGCTTACAGATGTATATTATGACGGCACAGAGGAAGAATGGAACAATATATCTTACTATGAGGAGTTCGATTTAGGCGACTCAGTATTTATTTACACATCCTTCTATCCTAATGTAACAATGCACTTTAACACTGTTACTCCCGAAGACCCTGATGTGCCTGATGAACCCGACCACACTCACAGCTTCACATCAGGAGTAGTGATAGATGCTACCTGTACGGATGACGGTATTATGTCCTTCCTTTGTAAATGCGGAAATAACTACACTGAAATTATTCCCGCTAAAGGTCATAAGGATTCAGACGGTGATTACAAATGCGACAATGACGGCTGTGATTATGAATTTGAAAAGCCGGCACCCTCTGACCCGTCAGAGAACTGTACCTGTAATTGTCACAAAACAGGCTTTATGGGCTTTATATGGAAAATACTCCGCATTTTCTATAAGCTCTTTAAAACTAACTCCGTATGTGCCTGCGGTGCGGCTCATTATTAATGTTACAGTTTAAACTTAACAGGTTACCTGCGGGTAGCCTGTTTTTTCTTTAATGTTGAAAATCCCGTAATTCTGTGCTACAATACCCTACAGAAAAACTTTAAAGGAGCCTTTTTATGTCAGATACAATTGCCGCCGTTTCCACTCCTCTTGCGGCGGGAGGCATAGGTGTTATCAGAATAAGCGGCGAAAAGGCCGCCGAAATTGCCGACAGGGTATTTAAAGCAACCTCAGGCAAAAGTCTCTCTTGTCTGAAAGGCTACAGAGCCGCCCACGGCAAGGTATATATGGACGGTCAGGTTATCGATGAAGCCGTGGCTCTGGTTTACCGTGCGCCGAAAAGCTATACGGGTGAGGACACGGTGGAAATTTCCTGTCACGGCGGTGTTTATGTGACGAAGCAGGTGCTCCGTGCCGTTCTTTCTGCCGGGGCAAGACCTGCCGATGCGGGCGAGTTTACCAAAAGAGCCTTTCTTAACGGAAAGATGGATCTGTCCGAGGCGGAGGCTGTTATGGGTCTTATCGGTGCACAGGGCGAAGGCTCGATGAGGGCGGCTTTAACTGCTCTTGACGGTGCTTTGTCACGTCAGATAGGTGAGTTTCGCAGTGTGCTCGTTTCCTCGGCGGCACATATGTCTGCCTGGGTAGATTATCCCGACGACGAAATCCCTGAACTCGATTTTGACTATCTTCGTGAAAGTCTTACCGAGGTTAAAGAAAAGCTCACTTCTCTTTTAGATAAATTCGATGCAGGCAAAGCTATTACCGAGGGTGTTGAAACTGCTATCGTCGGCAAGCCCAATGTAGGCAAATCTGCTCTCATGAATATGCTTTCGGGCTTCAGCCGTTCAATTGTTACGGATATTGCGGGAACAACGAGAGATGTTGTCGAAGAAACGGTCAGAGTGGGCAGTGTAATTTTGCGTTTGGCAGATACGGCGGGAATAAGAGAAAGCGACGATGTGGTGGAGAGTATAGGTGTTGACCTTGCCCGGACGAAAATCGAAAGAGCATCACTCATACTTGCTGTTTTCGACGGCTCTTCGGCACTCGACGAAAGTGATAAAGAAATTTTAGAGCTGTGCAGGGGCAGAGATGTAATCGGTATAGTTAACAAAACCGATTTGCCCTCACAGGCAGATGCGGAATATATAAAAAACGTTTTGCCCTATACGGTGTTTATCAGTGCCGCCACCCATGAGGGTGAACAGGAATTGACTGATATTATCGAAAGGGTGCTCGGAACCGACAGGGTTGACACCTCACAGGCGATGCTCGCCACGGAAAGACAAAGACAAAGCGCACAGGAGGCTCTCTCTGCCATAGACGAGGCTATAGAAGCTATAGAAATGGGAATAACCATGGATGCGGTCAATGTATGCATAGATAACGCCATCGAGGCACTTTTGTCTCTCACGGGTGAAAGAGCCAAAGAAAGCGTGGTCAACGAAGTTTTCGCACAGTTCTGTGTGGGTAAATAAGGTGGAAATATGAAAAAGATTGCTTTAATAACAGGTGCGTCGGGCGGTATCGGTCAGGCTATATGTGAGGCTTTGGCAAAAGACGGCTGTAATCTTGCCCTGCATTACTCATCCTCAGGCAAGATTGCCGAAGAACTCTGTGAAAGATTAAGCAGAGAATATAATATAGAGGCCATTTCTTTTAAAGCTGACTTTTCCGACGAAAATGCGGTAAAGGCATTAGCGGAAAAGGTGCTGTCCCGTTTCGGCAGAGCTGATATTTTAGTCAATAATGCGGGTATAGCCTATCAGACACTTTTTCAGCTTGCCGATGAAAGAAAAATCAAAGAGGTATTAGACATAAATCTTTTGTCTGCTCTTTCTCTGACAAAAGAAATTCTTCCCTCTATGATAAACAGTAAGTGGGGAAGAATTATAAATATTTCCTCTATGTGGGGTATAAGCGGTGCCTCCTGTGAGGTCCATTACAGTGCGGCTAAATCGGGACTTATCGGCTTTACCAAAGCCCTCGCCAAGGAAGTGGGCCCCAGCGGCATCACCGTAAACTGTGTTGCCCCCGGCTTTATCGACACGAAAATGAACGGTAATCTCGATGGAGAGGCTGTTCAAGAAATTATTGACTGTACGCCCGTGGGCAGAGCCGGAACAGGTGAGGATGTGGCAGAATTGGTCCGCTTCCTCGCAGGGGAAAAGGCAGAGTTCATCACGGGACAGGTTATTTCCGTTGACGGAGGATATGGCGTCTGAATTAATTCGGAATGCGGAATGCGAAATTCGGAATTGCGGGACAGGTTTTCGCTGAAAAAAATAATATTCCGCCAAATTAACAATGTATAGTTGTAGGGGCGACCATTGGTCGTCCGCTTTTTTTGCATTTTTTTGTGACCAAATCCCCTTGGTAATCGTTTTATTTATGAAAGGAGGTTTTTATGAACAAACGGGATCTCGAAAAAGAATTTGAAAGTAAATATAACGATTACGGAAATATGCTTTTTAAGATAGCGTACCTGTATACGGGAAATTCTGCTGATGCAGAGGATATTTTACAGGATGTTTTTATGAAGTATCTTTCAGGTAAATACCGTTTTAAGGATGAAGCTCACGAAAAGGCGTGGTTTATCAGAGTGACACAGAATAAAAGCCTTGATTATATAAAGAGATCATCCGCTAAAAATATATCACTTGAAGACATAGATTATGCCGTAGCGGATGACGGTGCAGAGTCAACGGATATTCTGCGAAAGGTTTTGGAATTACCCGAAAAATACAAATCCTGCGTAATTTTATATTACTATTATGATTACTCGGTAAAAGAAATTGCCAAAACGCTGAAAATCAGCGTATCTGCCGTAAAAATGCGTCTTAAACGAAGCAGAGAAATACTTAAACTTGAACTGGAGGATTATGTATGATGAATAAAAAAGATTTAAAGAAATCAATTGACCTTATCGAGCCTGACCCCTATATGGAAACAAGGCTGAAAGCAAAAAGTATACCGAAAAAAACACATTCGGGAGCCTTTGGTAAGGCTGTGGCGAGTGCAATTACCCTTTGCCTTGTGTTTGCTATGATTTTCGGTTTTAATCTGACCTCACCGGCAAACACTCCGACTACTTCGGAAAGTCAAGTAAGTCAGCAGGCAGTAAGACAGATAAACCCTTTCATTATGGTGGCAAGTGCCGTCGAAGATGAAAGTGAAAACGTCAAAAGGGAGTATAAAACCTTAAAGCTTAATGACACCTTTCCCTTTGCATATAAGGTTTCTTTTATCGATGTAAGAGGTATGAGTGAAAGCGAACGAACAGAAGCTGTTAATAAAGCTGATGAAATGCTTACTGACATTGCAGAAAACACTAAGTCTGAAGCTTTTGACTACGGAATAGGTTGTGTTCGTGGTGGATTTGAAAACATTATATTTATCGAAGTTTTGGCAAACAGCATTAAGTTGGATTTAGCAGGTAAAGAAGACATCAAATCCATAAATGTAAAGAATTCAAGTGAATGGGGATATGTGGAATATTATGACTGGAAGCTTATCGAGGCAGAACAGGAAAAAGGAAAAACAACATGGATTCCTCACGGAAAAGAAATAACTATAACAGCAGACCAGTATCATCAGGACAGCGGCGGCTTTCATTGGAAAAACTCTGACAAGCTCGACAACGCTATAAACGATAACCCCGATATTCCTTTATCAACCTTTACGGATACTATCACTTTCACCGTTGAATATAATGACGGCACCAAGGAAATAGGCGTAATTGATGTCTCCTTCGACGATGAAGGCAACGGAACATTCACTTTAATGGAATATAAAGAAGGATAATTTTTCCACTCCATAACAAAATCCCCACAGAGATTTATGGTTCTCTGTGGGGATTAATCATTTATTAAGCTAATGGGGCGGAATATCACTTTCTGTCATATTAAATCTAACCCGCGATTGCGAATTTCGCATTACGCATTCCGAATTAGTTACCGAACATCGCAAGCAGGAAGCCTGCCGCAACAGCTGAGCCGATAACACCTGCCACATTGGGACCCATAGCGTGCATAAGAAGGAAGTTTGTGGGATTGTACTTTCTTCCTTCGTTCTGTGCCACACGGGCGGCCATGGGAACAGCGGAAACGCCTGCGGCACCGATAAGAGGATTAACCTTGCCGCCGGTGATAATATAGAGCAGCTTACCTAAAAGAAGTCCGCCGACTGTTGAGAAGCAGAATGCCATAAGACCCAATGCTACTATTTTGAGAGTTTCAAGCTTGAGGAAGGTTGCACCGTTTGTGGTGGCACCGACAGTAAGACCGAGCAAAATTGTAACAATGTTCATAAGTGCATTCTGTGCTGTGTCGGAAAGTCTGTCAACTACACCGCACTCTTTGAAAAGATTACCGAGCATAAGCATACCTAAAAGGGGAGCAACGGAAGGAAGAATGAATGCACAGATAACGAGAACAACGACGGGGAAAACAATCTTTTCTGTTTTGCTTACCTTGCGCAGCTGCTTCATTTCAACCTTGCGTTCCTTTTCTGTTGTAAGAAGCTTCATAATGGGAGGCTGAATGAAGGGGATGAGA
>JAFSDF010000066.1 GCA_017436375.1 Clostridia bacterium
AGCAGAAGGTAGTAGTGAATTCTGAGGGAGATGAGGATGTTTTTGCTATTGCGCAGAGAGGCAATAAGGCCTGTCTTTCGGTGCTTTCCTTTGAGCAGGGCGCTCTGAAAAACAGCGAGCATTTCATTTTTGATACCGATGAAGAGCTCGCGGATGTAAGGCAGTCACTTATAACCTCATACTATTCTCTTGACCGCAAAATACCGCCGCTTATTATCGCTGATGGTGAGGTGAGCGACAGCGAGCTTGTGGTGCAGTGGCTCACTGAGAGGAGAGGCAGAAAGGTAAATCTGCTCGTTCCTCAGAGAGGCGAGAAGCTGAAGCTGACTCAGATGTGTATTACAAATGCGGCGCAGAAGCTGAGTGAGCATCTTGGCTTTTTCGGAGCAGATACAGCGGTTCTGGATGAGCTGAAAAAAATACTCGGACTGAAAAATACTCCCGAATATATCGAAGCCTATGATATTTCTCATACCGCAGGCAGTGATAATGTGGCAGGTATGGTGGTGTTCAAGGATGCCAGACCTCTGCGCAGTGCCTATAAGCGCTTTTCCATAAAAACCTTTTCGGGGCAGGATGACTACGGATCTATGCGTGAGGTAATCAGCCGACGCCTTAACCGTTATGTGGAAAATGAAGGCAGCGGGGAGGGCTTCGGCAGACTTCCCGACCTTATTCTTCTCGATGGTGGACAGGGACAGGTGAGTGCCGTCAAACCGATAATAGAGGCTTTCGGTCTGGATATACCGGTTTTCGGTATGGTTAAGGATTCCCGGCACCGCACCAGAGCCATAACCGATGAAGGTCAGGAAATATCCATTAATTCAGGCAGACGCGTATTTACACTCATATCTTCCATACAGGAGGAGGTACACCGTTTTGCCATCACCTACCATAAAGCCCGCCACAGTAAAAGCAGTCTTATTCTCTCTCTGACGAAAATAGAAGGAATAGGCGAAAAAAAGGCTGCTCTGCTTCTGAAGCATTTCAAAACACTGTCGGCAGTCAGAAATGCGGATAAACAAGAGCTTGAAGCAGTAAAGGGTATTAGCAGAAAAGATGCAGATAATATTTTCCGCCATTTCCGTGAGGCTGATGAAACTTAATTTTTTGTCGATTTGTGTTGAAATATTTCACAGCGTGTGTTATAATGTCACAAATCGTTTCAAAGGAGAATTCTGATGCTTGCAGATAATCTCAGACTTTTAAGAAAAAGCTTTAAGCTTACACAGCAGGAAGTAGCTGATATTTTAGGTATCGACAGAAGCACCTATACCTTTTATGAGGCAGGAAAAAGCACACCCTCTAAGGAGAATATCGTCAAGCTATGCGATATTTTCAATGTAACCGTCGGTTATCTTTTCGGTGTGGAAAAGAACTGTCCTGAGCTCAAGGTAGCAAACCGTTCCGATAATAAGGGCGAAAACCCCGAGGGTCTCAGGGAAATATCCAGAAACGAAAAGTTTTTACTTATGGCATACAGAAGTCTGGACAGTGAAAAAAAGGAACAGTTTATTGATGCGGTGAAAAGCTTTCTGAAGGAATATAAATAAAGTTTTCTTTCAGTGAAATATTGACAAATTCACGAATAAATTATATACTTTAATTACTAAATATTAAGGAGGAATTCCAAATGAAAAAACTTGTTTCAATTTTACTTGCAGTTTTAATGCTGTTTTCATGCGTTACTGTTGCTTTCGCAGAGGGCGAGGATGCTGTCGCACCTGAAGCACCCGACACAGAGGTTACAGAGCCCGTTGAGGACGGCGAAATGGATTTAGGCGAATTTGAGTGGATTCTTGATCTTCCCTTCTGGACAGTAGGACCTTCTCTCAAATTAGCAAAAATTGCCCTTAAGCTCGTTAATGTTTTCCTTAAGGTAGCTAAAATCTTCGGTCTCGTTGATAAGGATCTGAGCGACTACATCATCGAAGCAATCGTTGATATGATTGAGAGCGCACAGAACGGCGAACAGACAGAGGAGCCCACCACAGCACCTGCAGAGGAAAGCACCACTGCTCCTGCGGCGGCATAATCATTACATATCCGGTCAAAAAGCATCCTTCGGGATGCTTTTTTTGCAGATGTTGAGTATATTTTCAGTTTTGATAAACAAATATTTAAATTTATTTATCGTTACTCATTTCTATTGACAAAACCGTAACAATCAGTTAAAATGAAGTCAATAAATTTTAGGAGGATTACAAAATGGATTTTATTGCAGAACTCTACGGTATGATTTTAAACTTAATCAAAAACATTCTTGAAGTATTCGGTGCTGACACCAGCGTTGTTGACGGTCTTCTTGAGGATCTCAAGGGTGCCGCAGAAGAAGAGGAAACACCTGCTGTTTAATCATCAGAGCGTCTGAACCCCGACCTCCGGTCGGGGTTTTCTTTTTTTCTTTTTTTAAAACAAATAATTAAGTTTTTTTGTTTTGCTTTACATAATATAAATAATACTGTAAAATGTTTAAAAGAATCAAAGTGAGGTGTTTTTATGAATAATTTCCTTGAATATATTGATAAATCCTTCGAAAATATGAAGGAGACAGAGTCACTTTACCGTTATAAGCAAAAACTTATCGCTGAAATGACCGAAAGAGCCAATGAGCTCGTTGCTGCAGGTCTTAAGGATGATAAAATTATCTGTGCTATCATTATGGACGAGTATCCCGATCTTGCAGGTAAATATAAGGCAGCAGCCGGTCAGAAAAAAGAAATCAGCCGGAGGAAAAGGACAGGCTCCCTTATGGCTTTAGGCACCTTTGGCGGGATTTTCGCCACTGTATGCATTTATCTGGCCGTAAGCTTTCTGACGGGAGCATGGAGTAAAACCTGGATGCTTCTTTTAGGCGGTATCTTTGCTGTTTTAGTCATTCTTTTTATTTCTGCTTCGGGCAGAGCTACGAAAAAATCAGGCAAGTTCGGCATTACTTCCCGCTTCCTCTGTGTGGCGGCGGTGCTTCTTATTGCTGTGTATATGTTCCTTTTCACGACTGTGATTGTTCCTGTTCAGGGAAATTGGATTATCTTTATTTTGGCTGTTCCCTTTGCTATGATTTTCGATATGCTTCTGACCTTTAAATTCAATAAAAAGACAGGCATTTTCAGTGTGCTTCTTTACTTACCCGTAATTTTTACTCTTTTTTATGTGGTGCTCGGTATAGCTAAGGCTATTCCCTGGCATCCCGGCTGGCTGCTTATTCTTTTCGGTATACTTGTTGACTTTATCGTAGTGGGAGTGAGACTTATTTCCGGTACAAAGGTAAAAGAGGAGGAAGACGCATGGAGCGAAGATTAAATGCAGAGCTCTGGGATAAGATGCACTATCTTTTCCGTGATTTCAATGACAGAATGGTACATCTCGAGCTTCATTACGACTATGAAATAAATTTTGATGCCTTCAGGACGGTGCTTATCTGCTTTTTTGAAAAGGCCCCCGTTTTTCATTCGAGCTTTGTAGATAATAAGGTAAGGCCCTATTGGGAGGTAAAGCCCTACGACATCGACGATGCCATAACTCTTAAGCATATCGATGACAGCGAGGTTGAAGGAGAGGTTGATGCTTTTCTTACACAGTACATACCGCCCGAAAGTGATTTCCAGATGAAGGTGCAGTGTTTTATCACGGCGGAAAAACTACTCTGTGCTTCGTAGAAAATCATATGTGTATGGACGGCGGTGACTTCAAATACTTCATCAGTGCCTTTTGCAGAAATTACAATGATTATGTACAGCGTGGTATTATTCCTCTTGATTTCAAAGAGGGTACCCGTTCTTATGAATCTGTTTATGAGGATTTCACTCCCGCTCAGGAAAAAATGGCACGAAATCTTTATAAAAATGTCTGTGCCAAGGATAACCATAAATTTCCGCTTACTGAGGACAGAGAGGATGACAGGAGCTTTATCGCACGGCGAAAAATTTCCCAGGAGGATTTTCTCGCTCTCAAGCAGGTGGGTAAAAAATACGGTGCCACCGTCAATGATGTGCTTGTTGCGGCTTACTTTGATGCTCTTTATAATCTGGCAGGCTATAATCCCGACGACAGTGTAACTATTTCCTGTGCTATCGATCTTCGCCGTCACATAAAGGACAGCTCTGATCAGGGTATCACAAATCACACTGCCTTTATGCAGTGCAGAATACCCCGACTCGGAGACGACATAATCGAAACCTTAAAGTATGTTGTTAATTCTGCCAACCTTTTTAAAAAGGATAAGTTTATGGGTCTTTACGGTTTGCCTCTTCTTCGCTTCGGCTACAGGATATTGCCTCATGCCGCCAGTGAAGAAATAATCAAAATCGGCTATTCAAATCCGCTCCTTGCTATGAGTAACATCGGTATTCTCGACCATAAGGCTCTCACACTCGAGGGACATGAGCCTACTGACGGATTTATGACAGGTGCTGTTAAATATAAGCCTTATGTTCTTCTTTCTGCTACCTCAATGAAAAATATCATTACTCTTTCTATGTGTGTAAGAGGAAATGACGAGGATAAAAAAATCGTTGAACGCTTTTTTGACCTGTATGAGGAAAGCGTGAAAAAACTGAAAAATTCATAAAAAATCTGAGTGTTCTTCGGAACACTCTTTTTTTACATAAAAACAAGCAGAGAGGACAAAATAACTTTTGAAAAATAAAGTTTTTACGGAAAGCAGGAATATGTATGAATGGGCAATACATAATCGAAATGGTTGGGATAACCAAGGTATTTCCCGGTATTGTCGCTAACGATAATATAACATTACAGCTTAAAAAAGGCGAAATCCACGCTCTTTTAGGTGAAAACGGAGCCGGCAAAAGCACATTAATGTCTGTGCTTTTCGGCCTTTATCAGCCTGAAAAGGGTGTGATAAAAAAGAACGGAGAGCCTGTTAAAATCTACGGTCCCAATGATGCTACGGCTCTCGGCATAGGAATGGTTCATCAGCATTTTAAACTGGTGGATGTTTTTACCGTCCTTGATAATATTATTCTCGGCACAGAGACTACACGGCTCGGCTTCATTGAGAGAAGGACTGTGGAGAAGAAGGTAAGGGAGCTGAGTGAAAAATATTCTCTGAAGGTAGATCTTCATAAAAGAACAGAAAGTATAAGCGTGGGTATGCAGCAGAGGGTAGAGATACTCAAAATGCTTTACAGAGATAATGAAATACTGATTTTCGACGAGCCAACGGCAGTTCTTACACCGCAGGAAACGGGAGAGCTGATGAATATTATGCGTACCTTTGCCAAGGAAGGAAAATCCATTCTTTTCATAACTCATAAGCTTAATGAAATTATGGCTGTGGCAGACAGGGTCAGTGTTATCAGAAAGGGTAAATACATCGGAACTGTAGAAACCAAAAACACAACTAAAGAGGAGCTTTCGCAGATGATGGTGGGAAGACCCGTGGAGCTTTCCGTAAAAAAGAAAAAGTCAGAGCCGAAGCAGACTGTGCTAAAGGTGGAAGGCCTTTCAGTAGGCGGAAAAAACACTGAGAAGGGTGTAGTAAACAATGTGTCCTTTGAGGTTAAAAGCGGAGAAATTTTAGCCATAGCCGGAATCGACGGAAACGGACAGTCTGAGCTTATCAGAGCTATTACGGGACTCGAAAGGATAAGCGGAGGCAGAGTGCTTCTCTGCGGTGAGGATATTACCGACCTTTCTGTCCGCGAAAGGCTGCAGGCGGGTATGAGTCATATACCCGAGGACAGACATAAGCACGGACTTGTTCTCGACTTTCCTCTGGAAAATAACTGTGTTCTGCAGCGATATTTTGAGGGTGAATTTCAGCAGAAGGGCTTTATTAAAAGCGCCGCTGTCAGAAAGTACACTCAAAGGCTGATAGACGAGTTTGACATCCGATCCAATCAGGGGCCTGTTACCCATACGAGAAGTATGTCGGGCGGTAATCAGCAGAAGGCTGTAATAGCCAGAGAGCTCGACAGAAATCAGCCGCTGATTATTGCTGTTCAGCCGACACGGGGACTTGATGTGGGAGCTATAGAAAATATCCACCGTGTGCTCGTAAACAAAAGAGACGAGGGTAAGGCCATA
>JAFSDF010000067.1 GCA_017436375.1 Clostridia bacterium
CGAGCAGGTGGAAATCAGCATAAAATATGAGGGCTATATAAAAAGACAAAAGTCTCAGGTAGAGGAAATGCGCCGTCTCGAGGTAAGAAAGCTCGACGAAAGTCTCGATTATACTCAGGTAATCGGTCTTCGTATGGAGGCACAGGAAAAGCTGAATAAAATCAAGCCTGCAAATCTCGGCCAGGCATCGCGGATAAGCGGTGTAAGTCCTGCGGATATTTCCGTACTGCTCATATATTTATCTAAAAACAAATGATGTTTCACGTGAAACAAGGTGATAATAATGGAAAATACTTTTATTTCTTTGGATTTACTAAAAAGCAAAGCCGCTGAATACGGCGTGGATTTAGACGAAAGAGCTCTTGAACGCTTCGATATTTATGCCCGTCTTTTGGTGGAATGGAACGAAAAAATCAATCTTACGGCTATAACTGAGCCTGATGAGATAGTAATAAAGCATTTCGTGGACTCTCTCACGGTCTTTTCTGCCGTGGATATTCCCGAGGGGGCAAGCATTATAGATGTGGGCACGGGGGCCGGCTTTCCCGGTCTTGCTATGCTTATTGCCCGCCCCGACCTTAAGGTAACCCTTATCGACAGTACAAACAAAAAGCTGAATGTAATTAGAGACATTCTCGAAAAGACGGAGCTGTCAGCTGATGTTATTCATATAAGAGCCGAGGTTGCCGGTCAGGATAAGGCTTTCAGAGAGCAGTTTGATTTTTCTACTGCGAGAGCTGTGTCTAATCTGAGGGATCTGACCGAATACTGTCTTCCCTTCGTTAAAAAGGGTGGTACCTTCATTTCTATGAAAAGCGCTAAGGCTGACGAAGAAATTAGCGAGGCGAAGGCGGCAATCAGGATTTTAGGCGGAGAAATCAGTGAGAAGAGGAACTTTGAGTTAGGGGACAGCGGAGAAAGAACTATAATTTTAATCAAAAAGATTTCGTCAACTCCCGCTAAATATCCCCGTCCTTCGGCAAAAATAGCAAAATTTCCCTTAAAATAAAATAATATAATGTAGAATAACCGTGATTTTTAAAGAACGGTTTTGCTGGACAACCTTCCTGTGCCATGGTATTATCTTGACATAGGGAGGTTAATTTTATGCTGATAAGTGAAAAGCCGAGAACGGCAGGACAGGTATTACTTATACCGAGCGAAATGATTTATCCTAATCCGAACCAACCGAGGAAAGCCTTCAATCAGGAGGAATTAGTCAATTTGGCCATAAGTATAAGGATGAACGGTATTTTACAGCCGCTCACCGTAAGGCAGATAGATAAGGGCTATGAGCTTGTGGCAGGGGAAAGACGGTTGCGGGCTTCCCGACTGGCAGGGCTTGTTACAGTGCCCTGTATAGTTATTGAGGTGAACACTCTCAAATCTGCGATCTTTTCTCTAATAGAAAACCTTCAGAGACAGAATCTGAATTATTTCGAGGAGGCTGTGGCTATAGAAAAGCTGATGAAGGATTTCGATATTTCACAGGAGGATGCGGCACGCCGACTCGGCAAAGCACCTTCAACCGTATCAAACAAGCTCAGACTTCTGACCTTACCGGAGAGGGCAAGAGAGCTGCTTTTAGAAAAAGGGCTTTCCGAAAGACATGCCAGAGCCTTACTCAGACTTGACAAAGAAGATGTTCTGCCCTGTCTCGAGGTAATAATCGAAAGAAAGCTTAATGTAAGTCAGACAGAAAACTATATAAATGACCTTATCTCCCGGGAGGACAAGCCTAAAAGACAGACCAAAATAATGTTCAGCGATGTAAAAATCTTTCTTAATACCATAAATAATGCCGTGAACACAATGAACAGGGCGGGTATTAAGGCAGACATAAAAAGAGAGGACACGGGGGACAGCTACCGATATGTAATAGACATACCGAAAAATAAAATGTACAGGCTTCCCGAAAGAAAAATCCCCTCTGCATAATACGCTTTCATCATATCTTTCTCTTTCACACCCCACTTTGCAAAGACATCCGTCAAGGTATAGCCCTGACGGGTGTTTTTGCGTTGAAAGAAAAATGTTTCACGTGAAACACAGAAATTTAAAAAAATGCCGTTTAGGGCTTTAAAAAGCGATTTTCTTGTGCTATAATGATAATCTACAACGAATTCAAAAAGAAAGGGTAGTAAAATGGGTAAAGCCATAGCGATTGTTAATCAGAAGGGCGGCGTCGGTAAGACCACATCAGCAATAAATCTTGCTGCGGCTATAGGTCATTACGGCTACAAAACCCTTTTAGTGGATGCAGATCCTCAGGGAAATGCCACCAGCGGTCTCGGCATCAATAAAAGAGATGTCAGCGAATCCACCTACGATATGATAGTAAGCGGTGTGAAGGCCGAGGACATAATCAAAAAGACGGACTATGCAAATCTCGATGTGTTACCGTCAAATATGAATCTTGCAGGTGCTGAGTTAGAGCTTGTCGATATAGAAAAGAGAGAGACGAGAATAAAAAACGCCTTAGCGCCGATCAAGGAAAAATATGATTTTATTATCATCGACTGTCCTCCTTCTCTGGGACTTCTTACGGTAAATATACTCTGCGCCGTAGACAGTGTAATCGTCCCCATACAGTGCGAATACTATGCTCTCGAGGGACTTTCACAGCTTATGAATACCATAAGACAGGTAAAGAGGCTTTATAATCCTCTGATTGAATTAGAGGGTGTTCTTCTCACTATGTATGACGGCAGACTTAATCTCACTCAGCAGGTAGTAGGGGAGGTCAAAAAATTTTTCCCGCAGAAGGTTTATGCCACGGTTATTCCCCGTAATGTGCGTCTTTCCGAGGCTCCCTCCTTCGGTCAGCCCGTGTACTATTACGATAAATCCTCAAAGGGCAGTATAGCCTACGATGAATTTACAAAAGAATTTCTAAAAAAGAACAATAGAAGACCTAAGGAGAAATAATATGGCACCGAAGAAAAAAAGCGGTCTGGGCAAAGGACTTGATGCTCTTTTCCTCGATAACTCCACGGAAAATCAGCAAGGGTCCGTTACACAGCTCAGCCTTAATGAAATCGAACCGAACAGAGACCAGCCGAGAAAGCATTTCGATGAGGCGGCTCTCTCTGAGCTTTCAGAAAGCATAGCAATGCACGGCGTTATTCAGCCTCTTTTAGTCAGACCTATTTCTGACGGAGGCTATCAGCTCATAGCCGGTGAAAGAAGATGGCGCGCCTCCCGTATGGCAGGACTCACACAGGTTCCCGTCGTTATAAGAGAAATGACCGACAGTGAGGCCATGGAGCTTGCGCTTATAGAAAATTTACAGAGAGAGGATCTTAATCCCATTGAAGAAGCCGAAGGCTTTAAGCTGCTGATGGATACCTACTCCCTCACACAGGAGCAGGCGGCAGAAAGAGTAGGCAAGTCGAGACCTGCAGTAGCAAACGCTCTCAGACTTCTCTCACTGCCCGGTAAAGTAATTATTCTTCTTAAGGAAGGTAAAATCTCATCGGGACACGCGAGGGCTTTATTGCCGCTTAAGGACGAAAAGACGATGCTTCTCCTCTGTAAGGAAATAGAAGAAAAGGATCTTTCCGTCCGTGAAACAGAGAGAATAGTAAAAAATCTCCTTTCGGAAAAGAAGGAGAAAAAAGAAAAGAAGCCTAAAAAAAGAGATCCCTATTATGACGAGTGTGAGCTTTCCATCCGTGAGGCTCTCGGCAGAAAGGCAAGCATTAATCTTGCCAAGGGTGATAAGGGCACAATTGAAATTGAATTTTTCGGAAAAGATGACCTGAAAAAGATTTTAAAAAGTCTTGCAGGTGAATAATAAAAAGAGATATTTGAAAGAAGGAAATAAAAATGTTAGATATTAAGCTTATCAGAGAAAATCCTCAGAAGGTAAAGGATGCAATGAAGACCAGAAACAAGGATATGGATGCCCTTGTAGACGAAATTCTTGACATCGATAAAAAGGTAAGAGAGATTACCCAGAAGGCAGATGCCCTCAAGGCAGAGCAGAATGCCGCAAGTAAGCAGATCCCTGTCATCAAAAAGCAGGGCGGTGACATCAGTGAGATTATGGCAAGAATGAATGCCATAAAGGAAGAGGTCAAGGTTCTCGACGCTGAGAGAAATGAGCTTGCTGCTAAGCAGAAGACTATGATGTATGAGTTTCCCAATGTACCCTCCGATGCTACACCTGTAGGTAAGGACGACAGCGAAAATGTGGAAATCCGCCGCTGGGGTGAGCCCAGAAGCTTTGACTTCGAGCCTAAGGCACACTGGGATTTAGGTGCTGATTTAGGTATTCTTGATCCCGAAACCGCCGCCAAGGTTACAGGCGCACGCTTTCATTTCTACAGAGGTCTCGGTGCGAGACTCGAGAGATCTATTATATCTTTCTTCCTCAATACCCATACCGATAACGGTTATACCGAGGTATTTCCTCCCTTTATGGTTAACCGTGCTTCAATGACAGGCACAGGACAGCTTCCCAAGTTTGAAGAGGATGCCTTCAAATTGACAAATGATTACTTCCTCATTCCTACTGCTGAGGTTCCCGTTACAAATATGCTCCGTGATGAAATTATCGACGGAAGTCAGCTTCCTATTTCCTACTGTGCATATTCTGCCTGCTTCAGAGCAGAGGCAGGCTCAGCCGGCAGAGATACGAGAGGTCTCATCAGACAGCATCAGTTCAATAAGGTAGAGCTTGTTAAATTCACTAAGCCCGAGGACAGCTATCAGGAGCTGGAAAAGCTCACAAACGATGCAGAAAGAGTTCTTCAGCTTTTAGGTCTTCCTTACCGCGTGGTTGCACTTTCCACAGGCGACATCGGCTTCTCCTCAGCTAAAACCTACGACATAGAGGTATGGATGCCCTCCTACGGCAGATATGTGGAAATCAGCTCCTGCTCAAACTTTGAGGACTTCCAGGCCAGAAGAGCTTCTATCAGATATAAGAACGGTCCTAAGGATAAGGCACAGCTCGTTCATACTCTCAACGGCTCCGGTGTGGCAGTAGGCAGAACCACCGCCGCTATCCTCGAAAACTATCAGAATGCTGACGGCAGCATCACTATTCCCGAAGCACTTATTCCTTATATGGGAACAGATATTATCAAATAAAAAAACAAACCATTGTATCAGCTTAAGCTTTTACAATGGTTTATTTTCTTCAACAAGAGTGTATTAATTATGTTTAAGAAAATAATAAGCTTTTTTACCATTCAAGGTGCTGGTGCGTTGTTACTGAAGTTAATGCTTCGGAAATAAGTAAGACTCTTTACGCTCAAGCCGCTTGGGCTCATACTTTGGCTCGGCGACGCCAAAGTATGCAAAGCGCCGCTTTAGTGAAAATAATCCGAACCAAAAAACGGAATAAAGTTCCGGTATATTTTGGTTCTCTGTCCTTAATCTGTGTTTTACTGAACTTTTTATTTTATGTTACCGTTTTTCGAAGTTCTATGTACTGCTCTACCGACAGAGAGAAGGTAAGCAGTGCTTTTTTGCATCCCTGTACAGTGAATTCGCTGCCTTTGCTCCCTCCCCGCACCGATATTTCGTCTGGTAGGGAAGTGTCTGCGACACTTCGCGTTTCGTCTCCTCAGGCACCTCCGCTCCGACAGTCGCTTCCCGCTCTGTCTGCTTTTCCGAAAGGCTCTACAGGTAAGGCTTCGAAAATAATGCAAATAAAATAAACCATTGTATCAGCTCTTAAGCTTTTACAATGGTTTGTTTTTATTCGATTATCAGCTTTAAAACCTCATCGGCAGTATCGGCTATGTAATCACAGGAATGAGAAATCAAATCCTCTCTGTCACGGAAGCCCCAGGTGACACCGATACATTTCAGGTCAGCATTGTGTGCAGTTTCTACATCCACATTACTGTCGCCTGCATAGATAGTATTTTCTTTATCGGAAGAAAGCATTTCCATAGCTCTGTAAACATTCAAAGGGCAAGGCTTTCTTTCCTTTTCCTCTGCCACACCGAGAGGGACATCTATGAGAGAGGGGAAATAGTCCTCACAGAGTCCTACGACGGCGGGGTGGAACTTGTTTGAAACCACGGCAGTTTTAATTCCCATAGCTTTCAGCCTTTGAAGAAGGGCAATTATGCCCTCGTAGGGAGCGGTATTATCTGCCATGTGTACGAGGTAATGCTTTCTGAAAGTTTCGAGGCATTTTTCCTGTGTTACAGCATCTGTACCCTCGGGGGTGGAACGCTCCATAAGCTTTACTACTCCGTTACCGATGAAGGAGCGGATTTCTTCTCTCGTTCTTTCGGGAAAGGAAAATTCCCTTAAGGCGAAGTTTACCGCATTCATCAGATCGTCGAGGGTGTCAAGGAGTGTTCCGTCCAGGTCGAAAATTACAGTCTTATACATTATCTTACGGGCTTGGTGTGCCAGATGTCACGGGCATAGTCGTTAATAGCTCTGTCAGCGGCAAAGCGGCCTGCACCTGCGATATTCATAAGAGACATTCTGTTCCACTTGGTTCTGTCTTTCCACACCTCGTCTATCATCTTCTGCTTTGCTCTGTAGTCAGCGAAGTCTGCAAGCACCATATAGGGATCGTGGTGGATAATTGTATTGCCGATTTCGGGGAACTGCTTACCGCCGATGCCCTGCTGAATGAATTCAATAACTTTTCTGAGCTCTGCGTTATTATTGAAGTAATTCATCGGAGTATAGCCTGTTCTCTGAAGCTCTGTAACATCGGGAGTTTTCATACCGAAAAGGAACATATTCTCGTCGCCTACTGCTTCATTGATTTCCACATTGGCACCGTCGAGAGTACCGAGAGTGAGAGCACCGTTAATCATAAGCTTCATATTACCTGTACCGCTTGCCTCAGTACCGGCCAGAGAAATCTGTTCGCTGATATCTGCGGCGGGCATAAGCTTTTCGGCCATAGTAACATTGTAGTTTTCGAGGAATACTACCTTAAGTCTGCCCCTCATATCGGGATCATTATTGATGAGGTCGGCAAGAGCGCAGATAAGAGATATTATCTTCTTAGCCACGAAGTAGCCTGAGGCAGCCTTTGCACCGAAAATATAGGTGTGGGGAACATAATCACCGTCGGGATTATCCTTGATTTCCAGATATCTGGCGATAATCTGCAGAGCATTGAGATGCTGACGCTTATATTCGTGAAGACGCTTTACCTGTACATCAAAAATAGAATTGGGATCAAGCTCTACACCTGTCTGATTCTTTACATAATCAGCGAAGGACTTTTTGTTGCCGAGCTTGATTTTTTCGATTTTTGCCAGAACCTTTTTATCGTCCTTGAACTTGCGGAGCTTTTCGAGCTCGTTACCGTCATAAATGAAGCCGTCACCGATAAGCTCAGTGATATAGGCGGTAAGCTCGGGGTTAGCCTGGCAGAGCCATCTGCGGTGAGCGATACCGTTTGTTACATTTTTGAACTTGTCGGGAGTGAGTCTGTAGTAGTCGTTAAAGAGGGTATCCTTGAGAATCTGGCTGTGAAGTGCGGAAACACCGTTTACGCTGTGGCAGGTGGCTACACAGAGGTTAGCCATTCTGACAGCACCGCCGGAAATAACTGCCATTTCCTCTACCTTACCTGCATCGTGGGTAGTCTCCCAGATGTGGGCACGGTATCTGTTGTCGATTTCCTTGATAATCTGATAAATACGGGGGAGAAGACTTCTGACGAGATCCTCATGCCAGCATTCGAGAGCTTCCTTCATAACCGTATGGTTAGTATAGGCAGCAGTTTTGGTTACTATGCTCCAGGCATCATCCCAGCCGTAGCCGCATTCGTCGAGAAGAATACGCATAAGCTCGGGAATAGACATAGTAGGATGTGTGTCATTGATGTGGATAGCGTTACACTCTGCGAAGTTTTCCATAGTGCCGTGGTGGCGGAGATGTCTGCTTACGATGTCCTGTACGGAGGCAGAAACGAGGAAATACTGCTGCTTGAGACGCAGGCTCTTACCTTCGGCATGACCGTCGGAGGGATAGAGGATTTTGCTGATAACCTCAGCCATAGCCTGATTTTCCATAGCGAGCATATATTTACCCTGATCGAAGTATTTCATATCGAGAGAGGGAGCCTTACTTTTCCACAGACGGAGGATAGAGATAGCCTTGCCGTCCTTACCGCTTACATACATATCGTAGGGTACGGCTAAAATGTCGGTGGTGTTTCTGTATTCTACACTGTGGTAGTGATTATCCCAGTTATCGATTACCTCACCGCCGAAGCGTACGGTAAAGGTATCCTTTTCTTTCGGTCTGAGCCATACCTCGCCGCCGGGAAGCCAGAAGTCGGGAAGCTCAGTCTGCCAGCCGTCGATAAGCTTCTGCTTGAAAATACCGCATTCGTAGAGGATGCTGTAGCCCATACCGTAGTAGCCCTGTGTGGCGAGACCGTCGAGATAGCAGGCGGCAAGTCTGCCGAGACCGCCGTTACCGAGACCTGCATCAGGCTCACATTCGTAGAGTCTGTCGAGCTTGATGCCCATATCCTTGAGAGCGTCCTCGAAAACCTTGGTAAGGTTAAGGTTATAAAGATTATTTTTAAGTGAGCGGCCCATAAGGAATTCCATACTTAAATAATAAATCTTCTTTGATTTGGCATTACCCTTGTCAGCTCTGAAATCGCGGACTCCCTCATGCATAAGATCTCTTACGATGAGAGCCACTGACTTGTAGTACTGCTCGTCGGTAGCTTCCTCTGCAGAAACGCCGAAATAATGGGAAAGCTTACCCGTAATTAATTCCTTTGCTTGTTTCTTTGTAAGTGAATAATTCATACAAAACCTCCAATTGAATATATCAAAAAACCGTATTTTTATGATTAATATAGTTATTTTATACTAAAATTCAACAAATTTCAATAGTAATGGATAAAATATAATACTATATGATAAATATATGTGAAAAATATTTATTATTTTTCCTTTTAGTAAAAATAATAAATGCTACACTGCTTAAAAAACAAAAAAATTTTTTAAACTTTACATAAACGGAAGTTTATGATATTATATGCATATAGTCAGAGGGTTCCCATTTTCCGACATTTTTAAGTTTAAAATTAAGTTATTTTCATATATTGTTAAAAGAGGAAATAAAAATCAGACGGCTCAGTGCCGGGTTATTAAAATTTTTTCAGAGGGATAAATTATGAATAACAGCAGATATATAAAAGAAAAGATCATTCTTTATTTATTTAAAATATTTATTACTCTTGCCTTCAGCGGAAGCTTATACTATGTTTGGCTTGAATATTATAATAAATTCATTCCCACACCCTTTTTCCGTCTGGGCAACTATTTTTTAGGTGTTCTTTTCATCGTGGTTTATGTGTCCTTCGTAAAGGTTTACGGGGGTTTTATGGTGGGAACCTCCACGGTTATGGACCTGATTTTTTCTCAGGTTATAGCCATAGGCTTTCTGCAGGGAGTATGCTATGTTATCTTCTCTCTTCTCAGCTATAAGCTTGTTTCTCCGGTGCCCTTCATACTGATGTTTATAGCATTCTCTCTTTTTGCTGTCCTGTGGTGCTTTCTGGCGGATTATGTTTACTTTAAGCTCCATAAGCCGAGAAAGACGGTGCTTGTTTTCGGAAATATAGACTCTTATATTTCTCTTAAGGGTATCAGAACTATGGATAAGCGCTTCAATGTGGTCCGTACCTTTAACTGTGAAAAGACACCTATGGGCGAGCTTTTCGAAAACATTAAAAGCGTAAATGCGGTATTTCTCTGCGGTGTTCCCTCCGACTACAGAAACGAGGTAGTGAAATACTGTATTGCAAACGGTAAGGTGGTTTACATTAAGCCGAAAATTTCCGACACCATTATCCGCGGAGGCAGAACTATTCAGCTTATGAATGTTCCTGTTTACCGCTGCAAGAGGGCTGATGACTCTAACCTTATCTATCATCTGATAAAGAGAGTAGCCGATATAGTTCTTTCTTTTATTGCTATAATTATTTCTTCTCCCTTTATGCTTATTACGGCTATAGCCATCAAGGCCTATGACGGCGGTGATGTTCTTTATAAGCAGACCAGACTCACCAAAAACGGAAAAACCTTCAAAATATACAAATTCAGAAGTATGATCCAGAATGCGGAAAAGGACGGAGTAGCGAGACTGGCAGGAGAGAAGGATGACAGAATTACTCCCGTGGGCAGGATCATAAGAAAGCTCCGTCTGGACGAGCTTCCTCAGCTTTTCAATATTTTCAGGGGAGATATGTCCTTTGTGGGACCGAGACCTGAGAGACCGGAAATAGCCGAGCAGTATGAAAAGGATATGCCTGAATTTGCATTGAGATTGCAGGTGAAGGCAGGACTTACCGGCTATGCACAGGTTTACGGAAAATACAACACTCCTCCCTATGATAAGGTTCAGATGGATCTGATGTATATAGCAAATCAGTCTCTTTTAGAGGATTTCAAGCTTATGCTTATGACCTTCAAAATCCTCTTTATACCTTCAAGCACCGAAGGCATTGACGAAAATCAGAAAACCGCACTCAGAGACAGCGGTGAAGAGAAAGCAGACGAATAAAGGAATAAGCAGGGGGACGGAAAACCGTTCCCCGTACTGATATTTTAGTGCGAAAGGTCGAAAACTATGACTACATTCAGCGGCGGATATTTCACTCCGGACTATTTTTTCAGAAAAGAGAACGAAAAAAAGAGCCTAAGAAAGGCAGGCTCACTCTGCGGGCTTGCTCTTTTGGGTTATGTTCTCATCCAGAACATCCTTGCTCTGGGTATACAGGCAGCGGGTCTCTGGGACAAATATACGACAGATAATTTCTTTCAGAGCGGAGCAGATATTTTTCTTACCTTTGCAGGTGTTCTCCTGCCCTTTATGCTCATCAACAAACTGATGAAAAAGCATACCGGAGCGGGGGAAACCCTCGTTTTTGACCGTAAGGTGGGAAAGGGAACCTTTCTGTTTGCCGTTGTCGCCGGAGTAGGACTGTGCATGGAAGCAAATCTTATATCCTCGGTATTCATTACTTTTATGAACGGCTTAGGCTTTACTCTTACCTCTCCGGAGGTTCCTATGCCCGAAGGAATTCAGGGTATGCTTTTAAGCTTCGTCAGAGTGGTAGTGGTGGCTGCTATGGCCGAGGAGCTGTCACTGCGCGGTTATGTTATGGGAAATCTTAAAAAATACGGCGATTCCTTTGCCATCGGTTCTTCGGCAGTGCTTTTTGCCATAATGCACGGAAACCTCATTCAGTCTCCCTTTGCATTGATAGCAGGCTTCGGCATAGGTTATTTTACCGTAAAGACAGGAACACTGTGGGCAGGCATTCTTATTCACGGCTTAAATAATTTTATTTCTCTCGCGCTTTCTTATATTATGGAAATATCGGGTGAAGAAACGGGCGCACTGATTACGGCTCTTTGCATATATATTTTAGGAACGGCAGGTATCGTCGGCACGGTGATTTTTGTCATACGAAGCAGAAAAAATCCTCTGTCAGACGGTGACAGTGTACTGAGCCTCGGAGAAAAGATAAGCGGATTTTTCTTCAATATACCGATGATAGTCGCTTTTCTTCTTATGCTTTACATTACTTCAAATTATATTACATTCGGACGGTAAAAAATGAAAGACAGAGAATATATGGAGCTGGCCCTCTCCTTAGCACATAAGGCAGGAGAAAACGGAGATGTTCCCGTGGGTGCCGTAATAGTTCAGGGGGATAAAATAATAGGCCGCGGTTATAATATGAGAGAGAACGGAAAAAACGCTCTTTTTCACGCGGAAATATGTGCCATCAATGAGGCCTGTGAAAGCCTTTCCTCCTGGAGGCTCACGGATACTGTAATGTATGTAACGCTGGAGCCGTGTCCTATGTGTGCCGGGGCCATAATAAATTCCCGCATAGGCCGAGTGGTATTCGGAGCCTATGATGAAAAGGCAGGCTGCCTCGGCTCTCTGGATAATTTTGCAGATAAGGGTTTTAATCATAAGCCACACATAATCGGAGGCTTTATGGAGGAGGAATGTGCTTCGGTTTTAAGGGCTTTTTTTGCCGATAAAAGGTGAAAAACGGAAAAAATCGAAAATGAAAAATTTTTCGTAAAACCTATTGACAAAATAAAAGTCTTATGATATAGTATCTAAGCGTTGTGAACAGCGGCGAAGATATGGCGGCATAGCTCAGTTGGCTAGAGTACTCGGTTCATACCCGATTGGTCGTAGGTTCGAATCCCACTGCCGCTACCAGTTCTAAAATAAAGAGTCAGGATAACGTGTCCTCCTCTTTTACATATAAGGCCCGGTGGTCAAGCGGTTAAGACACCGCCCTTTCACGGCGGTAACACGAGTTCGATTCTCGTCCGGGTCACCACAGAAAACCTCGTTCTGGGAACGGGGTTTTTCATTTATCTGACAGTATCATTATGCTTTTTTCGGTTAAACTAATTTCGGGGCATAAGCCTTACTAATTTAAAGGAGTTTATCAGAAATGGCGAAGAACAAAAACAATCAACCTCAGAATAAAAACAAAAATAATCAGAAATTCCGTCTGAAGGATCAGACTCTGCCTACACCCGACAAATCTGCTGATCCTCCTCAGCCTCAGGGCAAAAATCAAAACAGAGAGTTCTGATTCTCCTCCGCTTGGGCGACACTTCGTAAGGAAGTTAGGGTTTTTACAGGCTCTTTTTCGCTTAAACATCACGAAAACTCCCCGTAATACACGAGTATGACGGGGAGTTTATCATTTCCTTTAAACGAAAAATATCTCTGTAAAAACTGCTTTGCACCTTAAAATTATGATATTTTTGATGCAGAACAAGGCGAAAAGC
>JAFSDF010000068.1 GCA_017436375.1 Clostridia bacterium
AAATGAACTCAGACACATCTGTTTTTTGTTTTGCTTTTTGGTCTGCGCTTAATGCAACAGCTCCTCATTCTTTTTCTACTAAGCATTACGGTAATTTTACAAATGAAAGGTTCTTTTCATTCTCTCTGTCAGGGGTGCCTGTGTCCTAGGCAGCTTTACTCTGTCACTTTTTGAGGGAATATGAACCCTTTCCGGGTAGGCCTCCCTGTCACCGTCACTTACTCCGTCAATATCACTGTAGACCTCTTCTCTGTTAGTTTCGACCGTAAGACTGATACCCATGGCCGTAAGCCTTTTCATAAAATCTCTCTCAATGTCATTTTCCTTATATCGGTTAGAAAAAGTAAAGGTAAGCCTGTCACCGAAGGATATGACACCGCATCTGGCTCCGTTAACGATACCGGGACCTGTGTAAAACAGGAATTTTTCTATATGCTTTTCCATATCCCCGGGAACGGTTATGGGGCCGAGATTAGAAATCAGAGCCGTGGTAGAATACTCCGCGCCGAAGGCAAAGCCGACCTTAATGACAGTATTTTTGACTATAAGCGGCAGAAATCTGATCTTTTCCGTACCTATCTTTACCGTACGGGTGATGTAAGCGTTAAGTGCCTTTTTATTATTTGCGTGTCTGAGCTGAGCTTTTACGCTTTCGAGTATTTCCTCAAAGGTATATTCTCCCTTTCTCGGATTAATCTTTACCGAAAGACACATAACGAAATTTCTCAGTGTTTCATGGGGGAAGACCTTCCTCAGGTTAAGCGGGATCTGAACACTGACATCCTTTCTCAGAAGCCTCGGTCCCGCCTGTCTCGAATAATGAATGTCAAGCAATACAGCGGCCAGCAGCTCAGTAACGGTAACACCGTATCCCCTGCTTACAGCGTGAAGCTGTGCAAAGGACATCGTTACCGTGGTATAATTACACATATATAAGGGAAGCTTTGTGCCCCAGATGTGATGAGCAGGTGTCTCAAACAGATCGCTTTCCGTATCCTCAGCGGCATAGCGGATATAGGCATCCTCACGCTCCTGCGGAGCCGGCTCATCCTCCGTGCTGAGAACAAATCGGTTAAAGGAAATGCTCTCTCCCCTGAGACGGAGATACTCTCCTGTCAGAGTAGAAAGAAAAACCGCACCGCCGTAACCGTCACACAGAGCATGATATATATCCAGACTGATACGGCTTCTGTAATAGTAAACTCTGAAAAGATAGCCGTTATTTTCCTTAAAGCCTATCCGGTAGCAATGATTTTTTATATCGTGATTTACGGGACATTCCAGACTGTTCTTTTCATAATAGTTCCAGAAAAAGCCGCTTCTTATACGCACACGGAAGGTAGGTATCCTTTCGAGGGTGCTGCTGAGTGCCTTTTTCAGAAGTTCAGGATCAACATCCTCCTTTAACTGAACAGTCAAACGGAAAACATTTGACCATCGTTTTGTATTCTGCCCGGGAAAAACCTTCCCTGCATTATCGAGAGGTATCCATTCAAAGGTGCCCTTATTCATAAAATTTATCCTTTCGGAATTTCATTTTTCTCATTATAACACTGCGATTATGAATTGGCAACAAAAAAATCGGATTTTCTGAGCTCTGATAATTCACTATTTTTAAAGATATTGATAATATTAGTTTAAATTTATTAAAAAAGAATTAATTCTGTACATTAAATATCCTTTTTAACAAAGTAAGATTGACTTAATATTTCCGATATGATATATTCGGATTGTATCAATATGTCATATATTATACAAAAAAAGGAGAAATAACTATGAAAACCTCTAAAGTGAAAAAACTTTCATCCTTCGTATTAGCTCTTATTATGCTTTTCACGATGATACCTACGGCTGTTTTTACTCTGGCGACAGATGAGGCTTTGCCTGTGATGAAGTCCTTCAATGCCGCATCAGGAGATGACTTCCACAAATATTACAGGCAGGTTTATACCGTTACATTCCTCGACAGCATCGACGCTGACGCTATGGCGGGAGCTATGGAAAGCTGGGATATTTCCGCAGCGGGAGACGGTAGCGTTATGTCCTGGATGTATCTCAACGAGGAAGCTACCGCCGAGGCAGGCGAAAACAGATATGATGTTTATGTCTCAGGTGAAGGCGGAGTTCAGGCTCACGAAAACACCACCCATATGTTTTATGTTTTCTCTGCCCTTAAGGAAGTAAACGGAACAGAATATTTCCACACAGGAAAAGTAAAAAGCTTCCTTTACTGGTTCGGCAACTGTAATGCCCTCGAAAAAATAGACCTGAGCTGTCTCGACACCTCATCGGCTACCACCTTCCAGTATTTTTTCTATAACTGTAATGCTCTCAGAGAGGCTGATTTAAGCTCATGGAACACCTCAAATGTTACCTCTCTCCAGCAGATGTTTTACAGATGCTACGCTCTGGAATATGCTGATCTGAGTGGCTGGGATACAAGCAAGGTCACAAATATGAAGGGCGTTTTCGAGATGACACCGCCTACAGGAGTAAGTCCCGACTATTCTCTGAAAAAGGTCGAGCTTACAGGCTGGAACACAAGTAATGTCACCACAATGGAAAATATGTTCAAAAACTGTGAGGCTCTCACAGAGCTCGATCTGAGCGCCTTCGACACCTCGAAGGTAACGACAATGAGATTTATGTTCTACTACTGTAAATCTCTTAAGAACATCTATGTAGGTGAGGGCTGGACTACAGAGGCTATCGCCAATATAAATGACGGTGTATTTAACTGCTGCTATGCTCTCATCGGCGGTACTGACGATGAGCAGACCAATCAGGAAATATATAACGACAAGCATCCCAGTGCCTACTATCCCCCGGATGTAACCTATGCCAAAACCAAAGAAGAGAACGGCTATCTTACCGACATCAGCCAAAAACCCGAGCCCGAAAAGAAGGAATATACGGTAACCTATGAATTCATCGGTGATGTTATCCCCGAGGATGTCACCGCTCCCGGCGAGGCCGTATACGAGGAAGGCACCACGGTCGCTGTGGCAGACAAGGCTCAGGCTGACGGCTATATCTTCTCAGGCTGGACTACAGAGGATGCAGATATAAACGATGATTCCTTTATCATAAATAATGATGTTCACTTCGTCGGCTCCTGGAGTAAGCTGTACACAGTGACCTATAAATATAAGGAAGGCTTTGAGGTACCCGAGGGTGCGCCCTCACTGGACTCATTTACTGCCGAATACGAGGCGGGAGATACAGTCGATGTGATCGGCATGCTTTACATCGACAGATATGTTTTCATCGGCTGGGCCACCGAGGATGCCGATGTAGCGGGAAATATGTTTACAATGCCCGAAAATGATGTGGTGCTCTACGGATACTTTAAAATTCCCGTAGAAAGCATTGAATTTACTATGGATGAAGACCTCGTAATAAACGAGAATGAAACGACCAAGCTGAATGTATATGTAAAGCCTGAGGATGCCACCGTAAAGGATATCATCTATGAATCAAGCGATGAATCTGTGGTGACAGTCGATAAATACGGCAATATTACGGCTGTAGGCGAAGGCACTGCTACCGTTACCGTAAAATCAGCTGACGACGAAACCAAATCCGACACCGTTACCGTTACAGTTAAAAAGCCTGTAACGGAAATTACCGTAGAAAAAACAGATTTCAATCTTGATAAAGGCGAAGAAGCCAAAATTGAGGCAGAAGTAAACGATGATGCCACAAACAAAAAAGTAATCTATGAATCAAAGGATGAAAGCATAGTAACCGTAGACGAAAACGGCAACATAAAGGCCGTGGACGAAGGCACAACTACAATCATTGTTTTCCCTGAGGACAATCCGGATTTAAAAGAAGAAATTACGGTTACCGTAAAGATTCCCGTTACCGGAATTACAGCACCCGAAGAAATCACCCTCGAAATCGGTGAATCGGAAAATGTAAACGCACAGGTAAATCCGGATGCAACAAACAAAGAGCTTACATACGAGTCGGATAACCCCGGTGTAGTAAAGATTGACGGGGACGGCAATATCATTGCTGTAGGTGAAGGCGAGGCTGTCATCACTATCACCTCAAAGGATGACAGCAGTATTACCGAGACAGTCAAGGTCACCGTCAAAAAGCCCTTCGTTCCTGTTACGGGAATTTCAGTAAACAAGCTTATAATCAATCTCACCAGAGGCGAAACCGACAAGCTCACAGCTACAGTTACACCGGAAAATGCCACGGATAAAGAAGTAATATTCAGCTCTGACGATGAGGATGTCGTCACAGTGGATAAAGACGGTAATATTACGGCTGTAGGTACAGGCACTGCTTCAATCACTGTCAGCTCAAAGGATAACCCCGAGCTTAAAATAATAATCCCTGTTACCGTCAAAGGAAAGAATGTAACCGACATCATCATTCCCGAGGGTAACGAGGACATCACCCTCAATGTAGGCGAGGAAAAGGAAATAGGCGCTTCCGTAAAGCCTGATGATGCTGACTACGGTATCACATACGAATCAAGTGATCCCGACATCGCAGAGGTTACCGAGGACGGCAAGATTATCGCAAAGGGCGAAGGCACCGTCACCGTTACCATGAAATCAGAGGACGGCAAGGCAGAGGAAACCGTTAAGGTTACCGTAAGAGTTCCTGCAGAGGGTATCCTTACCGACAAAGAAAAGTACGAAACAGTAATAGGTGAAGCTGTAAAAATCGAAGCCACCGTAACACCGGGAAATGCTACCGATAAAGACCTGACCTATAAATCAGAGGATGAATCTGTGGCCACAGTAAGCCCCGACGGTACGGTTACCCCTGTAGGTGTAGGTGAAACCGCCGTCATCATCACAGGACCTGACGGAACGAAAGTCTCTGTTACAGTAACCGTTACGGAGAAGCCTGAAGATCCAACAGACCCCGAGGAACCCACCGATCCCGAAGAACCCACTGAGCCTGAAGAACCCACTGAGCCTGAAGAACCCACTGAGCCTGAAGAACCCACCGAACCCGAAGAACCCGGATATACCATTGAGGTTCCTGACGGCATCAATATGTTCAAGGGAGAAATCAAAGCTCTTGACATAGTAATAACACCTGACGACGGCAGTATCGTTCCCATCTTCACCAGCAGTGATGAGTCAGTAATAAGAATAGATGCTGACGGAAATATCAGAGCCGTAGGCGTAGGTATCGCCATCATTACAGCAGACTTCGGCAGCGGATACATAAAGCTCATACCCGTCACGGTAGCCGCTATCCCCGTCAAGCACCATGTCTGCTTCGGCAAAACAGACGGCATCGGCTGGTACGAGGTATCAGTTAACGGCGGCGACTTCTTCCCCCAGGGACCCAATTCTACCCTCGAGGTTACAGACGGCTCCATTCTGGTGGTAAGAGTCCAGGATATGTGGATAGACGATGAATTCGACTTTTATGTGAACGGCAAAAAGGTACCGCTTGATCCTGCCAATACCATTACGGTAATAGTAGACGGCTATATGCTCATTGGTGCCCTTTCGATGGATGTTCCCGTTCCCGATGTAGAGGAATCACTGAATCTCTTTGACAGACTGCTTAAGGGAATCCTCGATTTCTTTGAAGCGATTAAACGTTGGTTTGATAATTTATTCAAATAATATTTATCCCTCCGCCTCCTCCGGGAACAGCGGAGGGTATAATTTTGTATGTTTTCAATTGACTTAAAAGTGCTGATGTGATATATTTAAAGTCAGAGAATAATTACTCTTAGGAGGAGAAAATATGATTTATTCACCCGAAAACCATAAAATCACTACTGCTGACTGTACCGAGTTCATTACAGAAGGTATCACAAACATCTGTAAAACCTACGGTCCCCGCCCCTGCGGAAGCGAGAGCGAAAAAGGAGCTCAGGAACAGATGATGAAGGAGCTCGAGCCCTTCTGTGACTCTGTTAAAAGAGAAACCTTCAAGGTAAATCCGAAGGCTTTTATGTCCTTTGTACCTCATGCGGGTGCCTGCCTTATGGGCTCTACAGCCATCAACCTTGCCTCAGCACTGGGCAAGGTATCAAAGAAGGCCACTCTCGGCTCAGCCGCACTTATGGGCGGTGCTTTGGCAGGTATCGTAGGAGAATTCCTTCTTTACAAAAAAATGTACGATCCTCTTTTCAAGGAGGAGACCTCAGGTAATGTTATCGCCGTAAGAAAAGCCAAGGGTGAAACTAAAAGAAGAATCATTATCTCCGGCCACAGCGACTCCGCTCCCGAATGGACCTATACATATAAGCTCGGCTCACACGGTGTACTTGCCGTAGCAGGCTATGCCGTAGCAGGTCTCGGCTACACAGCCGCCACCACTGCCGCTCTTCTGGCAGGCAAAAACGCTAAAAAAATGGCTCTCGGACAGCTTGCCTTCCTTCCCGCCTATGCAGGCCTTTTCAAGTTTGTAAACCATAACAACTATGTGGACGGCGCAAACGATGACCTTACGGGCTGTTATATTTCCTCAGCCGTTATGAAATATCTCAGCGAAAACGACATCCGATTTGAAAACACAGAGGTTGTGGCTATTCTCACCGGCGGTGAGGAATGCGGTCTCCGCGGTGCCAAGGCCTATTTCGAGGCTCATCCCGAGCTGAAAAGTGACGGTGTGGAAACAGTCTTTATCGGTCTTGACAATATCCGTGACGGCGACTTTATGATGATTTATGAAAAGGATATGACCGGCATGGTCAGAAATGACAAGGATGTATGCTCCCTTCTCAAAAATGCAGGTCTCAAACAGGGCGAGGACATTCCCGTAGGTGCCATCCCTCTCGGCTCCACCGATGCCGCCGCCGCATCTCAGGCAGGTATAAAGGCCGCCTCTCTCGTAGCCATGGATCCGGCTCCCGCTCAGTACTATCACACCCGTCTCGACACAGCAGACATCCTTATTCCCGAGGTAATCGATAAGGTACTGAATATAGTCCTTCAGGCTGTCTGCGACTTTGACGAAAACGGTGTAAAATAAAGGAGAAATAAAAATGAAAAAAAGTGACGCCTTACAGGCAGTAAAATTCGCTCTCTTTTCTGCTTCGGCAGGTATTATTCAGATAGGCTCCTTCACTCTGCTCAATGAGGTTGTTCTGCCCAATATCAGCATCGAAAACGAAAAGCTTATGTTTCTGCTGAGTGCAGAATACGGTGTATGCTATCTCGTAGCTCTCACCCTTTCGGTTTTATGGAACTTCACCTTCAACCGCCGCTTCACCTTTAAATCAGCCGCCAATATCCCCGTAGCTATGGCAAAGGTTTTCGGCTTCTATCTGGTTTTCACACCCGTTTCCACCTGGTTGGGAAATACCGCTACAGGCAACGGCATAAACGAATACATCGTCCTTGCCGTCACTATGCTGTCAAATATGATTTTAGAGTACCTTTTCTGCAAATTCGTGGTTTATAAAAATCAGGAGAATACCAGATAAAAAGGCTATAATAAAAATCCATTGTAAGGTCTGAGCTGACTTTACAATGGATTTTTTATTTTTGCAGTTTATTATAATTGATAGGTTGACGGAGGGGTTACAATAGCACCGTAGGTGCCACCTCGCAGAGCCTCCACTGAAAGGGGAGGTGGATTTGCCGAAGGCAAAGACGGAGGGGTTGCAACAGCACCGTAGGTGCCACCTCGCAGAGCCTCCACTGAAAGGAGAGATTAATCAGTGCACCTACGGTGCTGTATTGTCGTAGGGGATGGCGCCCCCGACATCCCGTGAAGTTCTTTTCAGGTAAGCAGTAACCTTGCTTCGCAGAGTGACTTTCGTCTGATGTATGCTTCGTCTCCCGAGGCACCTTCGCTCCGACAGTCGCTTCCCGCTCTGTCTGCTTTTCCGAAATGTTCTACAGGTGAGGCTTCGTTTTCAGCCTTCATCCTCTTTTGAAAGTTAATATGTCATCTTGAGTTAAGATATATTTCCAATAAGGCAAGAAATATCTCTTCACACCACATTATTTTCTATTACTCTGCCCTCATGAAAGCTTCTGGCATTTTCGAGGGTAGTTATGCTTATAGCCTCGAGAGCCTCACCCGTGAGGAAGCCCTGATGTGAGGTCACTATAACATTCGGGAAGGATAAAAGTCTCGCTGTGACACTGGTTTCAAGAATGTCATCCTCTCTGTTTTCGAAAACATTCTCTCCCTCCTCTTCATAAACATCGAGACCTACACCTGAAAACTTATGCATTCTTATACCCTTTATCAGGTCCTCGGTGCTGATGAGAGCGCCTCTGGAGGTATTTACCAGAATAACTCCATCCTTCATTTTTTCGATAGCCTCCAGATCGATAATATGATAGGTATCATTTACCAGAGGACAATGGAGAGAAATAAGGTCGCTTCGTCTGAAAAGCTCGTCAAGACTTACATATTCGGCGAAATCAAGCCCCTGCGCCTTACCCTTATCATAGCAAATCACCTTCATACCTATTCCGTGGCACATTTCCGCCATAGCAGAGCCTATCTTGCCCGCGCCGATAATGCCCGCAGTCTTGCCGTGGAAGTTCATTCCCGTAAGACCTACCAAACTGAAATTGTTTTCTCTGACCTTAATGTATGCCTTATGAATATGTCTGTTTACGGCAAATGCCAGAGCGAGGGCGTGCTCGGCTACGGCTTCAGGCGAATAAGCAGGCACATGCATTACTGTTATGCCCTTTTCCTTGGCGGCGGCAAGATCCACATTATTATAGCCCGCACAGCGCAGAAGAATCAGCTTTACACCGTTTTCCGCCAGCTTTCCGATAATATTCTTATTGACCTCAGAGGCCACGAAAACACATACCGCATCATACCCCTTACTGAGATTCACCGTGTACGAGGAAATGTCTGTTTTCAGAAAATCCACAGTTATACCGTCATATTTGTCAAGTATTTTTTCAAAGGATGCCCTGTCGTATGGCTTCGTATCGTAAAAGAGAATTTTCATTTTAATCTCCTTCCTTTCAGTTTTATTTTAAACGCATTTTTACTTCTTATACTTTTCTGCCTGTAAATTAAACATATAGGAATAGGTTCCGTTCTGCTCCATCAGCTCCGAATGGCTTCCGCTTTCGATGATTCTGCCCTTTTCCATAACATAAATCCTATCCGCACCTACAGTGGTGGAAAGTCGGTGAGAGATGAATATAACGGTTTTATTCTTTGCCGCCTCTATCATCGCCTGATTAAGATTATATTCCGCTATGGGATCTAAATTTGCCGAGGGCTCATCCAAAATAACATAGGGACAGTTTTTGTAGAAGGCACGGGCAATTGCCACCTTCTGTGCTTCACCGCCGGAAAGCATTTTGCCTTCACTGTCAAACTCTCGCAGCAGCTCCGTATCGGTACCCTTTTCGAGCTTTTTGTCAAAACCGCTGTGTCTGAGAGCTTCCTTTACTCTTTCTTCATCATAGCTATCGCTGAGAGCCACATTTTCACCCGTCTTGCAGGCGAAAAGCTGGAAATCCTGAAACACTGCCGCAAAGCGGTCGCGGTGCGAGGAAACGGTAACCTCCCTGATGTCTTCGCCACCGATAAGTATCTGTCCGTCGGTGACATCGTAGAGACGGAGCAGAAGATTTGTCAGCGTAGTCTTGCCTGCACCGTTATAGCCGACGAGAGCGATTTTCTCACAGGGCTTTATGGTCAGACTGATGTCCCGGAGCGTAGGCTCGCTGTTTCCCGGATAGGTGAAATCCAGATTTCTAATCACGATTTCCTTTGGCTTATCACAGACGGCTGTTTTTTCGCCGTCCTTTATTTTCGGCTCATATTTCAGAAATTCACGGTATTTCTCTATCATCTTTCCTCTTTCAGAGAAAATGGCCACAGCCCACACAGTCAGAAAGTTTACGGACACGGCGATAGAATATGCACCGTTGAAGGCGGCTACGAAATCACCTGCCGAAAGAGTTTCCTTTACCAGCACACAGTAACCGAGATAAAGAGGCAGTAAAAACATAAAGCCTAATATCTGTATGCCCGCATCCTGTATGAAGGAGACGAAGGAGATCTTTTTCCAGTACCTTTTCTGATTATCAATAACATCGTCCGCCGCATCGTTATAACGGTCAATAAGAATGGGATGGATATTATTCATTCTTACTTCCTTGGCATAGTCCTGAAGGTAAAAAATACGCTGGAAATAGTCACTTCTGCGGTGGTACTCCGTGTTATCCCTTCTTCTCGCCATCTGAAGGTCTCCCCTCTTTTTACTCAGAGGCAGAAATACACCGATAATTCCGAGAATTATCAGCAGACACACAGGATCGATGGTAAGAAGGACACCGCCTATGGTAACGAAGGAAACAAGGTTACCCACATAGTTTCTCACAAGTCCTAAAAGATTAGCGATATTATCTGACGAGGACTCAATAGTAAGTATAAAGCTGTTATAAAATTCAGGGTCATCATAATTTGAAAGGTCTACGGATTTAGCCTTTTCATAGAGAGTTTTGTTCAGTCCGTAATACACTCTTTCTCTGGCTACATTCCAGAAAAACTCCTGAAAAAGCCAGGTAAAAAGCTTGCTTCCCACTAAAATGACAGCAATTAAGCCTACTGCCGTGAAAATTCTTTCGAGCCTTTCTCCCTCGGTAACCACATCGATAATATACTTAAGGCCCACCACGCTGATAAGCCTTGTGGGCAGTGTGGTAAGAATGCCTATCATAAAGTCACCGATAACAAGCACGGGTGAGATTTTAAAAAGAAGGCCTACGAAAAAGAATATGTTCGAGAAGGTGGAGTGGGCAGTTTCTCTTTTTTTCTTATCAGTCATTTCTGTCCGCCTCCTTTTCACCTGTGTAGCTTGAAGCCTGAAGGGTAAACATCTCTCTGTACATTCCTTCCTCACGCATAAGCTCCTCATGGGTGCCCTGCTGTAATATTCTGCCCTCTCCGATAACGATAATCCTATCGGAAAGAACGGCTGAGGAAAGCCTGTGTGAAATGTAAAGAACAGCCTTGTTCTCGGTGGCCTTTATGAGCTCCTCATACATTTTATATTCGGCTATAGGGTCAAGAGCCGAGGAGGGCTCATCGAGTACCGCAAACTGAAAATCCTTGGCAAAAAGTCTCGCGGCGGAAACCTTCTGATTTTCACCGCCCGAAAGACCGATGCCGTCCTTGCGGAACTCTTTGGTAATCACCGTGTCACCGCCCTCGGGTAAAGCGGATATCTTTTCCCATATACCGCTCTGCTTAAGAGCCTGCTCTGCCCTCTCCTTATCCTTTTCGTCACATTCACGGCCGATGACATTCTCAAAAACAGAAAGAGCGAAGTTTTTATAATCCTGAAAAACTGCACCGAAGCTGTTACGGTAAGCGCTGAGATTATACTCCTTAATGTTAATTCCGTTGTAAAGAATTTCACCCTCCGCAGGATCGTAAAAGCGCAGAAGAAGCTTTACGAGAGTAGATTTACCTGCACCGTTTACACCTACGAGAGCGAGAGTTTCACCCTTATTTATTTTAAAAGAAACATTCTCGAGAGAGTTTTTCTCAGCCGATGGGTAACGGAAGGTTACATTTCTGAATTCCAAGCTTTCGAAATCCCCGGGCATTCTTTCTCCCGATTTTATTTTCGGCTCGTATTCAAAAAACTCGCGGAGATTCTGAAAATACAGTGCCATCTGTACCAAGCTGTCGAAATTCCTTGCCACAGACATAGTACTTTCTTTGACCGAGTTGATAGCCGCAAGAACCACGGAAAAGCCCGATACGGTCAGCGTGCTGCCGAAAACGAACTGATACGCCGCATAGGCATAGGTTCCGATAATAGGTATAAACTCACTGAAAAGTGAGCTTACGGTAGAATAGATAAAGAGCTTCAGACCGTAATTTTTAAGTATTACCACATTGGCATCGATAGCCGCCTTAAAGCGGTACATAAGCACGGCAAAGATATTAGAGGTCCTCATATCCTTGGAGAAATCCTTAAGAAAAACCGTTCTCTGTATGTATGCCTTTACTCGGTTATTCTTCGTCATTTCCAGATCTCGTTTATAGACGAGCTTACTTTTTATCGTCTCTACAAAGAAAACCAAAACCACTGGAAGAAGGAAAAGAAGGTAAACGGGATCGATGGTGGTTACGGTACCGATAACCATACAGAGGGTTACCGTACTGCTTATAATATAGGCTACAGAACCGCACACCAGATCAAAATAGCTCCAGGCTAAAACATTGGTGGCTCTCTGATATTTGTCATAAAACTCAGGATTCTCGTAGCAGTCCACATCGAGAGTCAGAGCCTTGGAAAAAATCTTATTATTCAGCACCTTGAGCACATATTTGTTTGATGCGCTGACCATATAACTCGAAAGCCACTGTGTGCCGTTAACCAGCAGACAGACACCTAAAAAGGCGAGGAGAGTTAAGGAATATTCTCTGAAATCCCCTCCCCCGTCGAGAATACCCAAAAGCACCTTCAGAAAAAGTATGTTCTGAATGAACTGACCGAAAAGAGTAGCCGTAAGACTGTTTAGCAGATGGCCTATCATCAGCTTTTTATCACAATTCCAGACGGTTTTAAGGGCGTAGACGATATTTTTAAAAACAGGCACACTTCGCGCCTCCTCTAAGGGAATTCGTCTCATTTTATCACCTCATTTTTTTGAAGTAACTTTCAAAAAAATCCCCCCGAACTGCTGTCCGAGGGTACAAAAATCATAAATTACGAGTGAAAGTGTAAGCTTCGCAATCATTGTTTGTAAGAAGCGGACAGAAAAGTATTCAGATTTTTCCATTCACGGTAACGGTATGAGTTTGTCATCTTTTTTCTGCCTTTCTTAACATATTTGAGTGCAACGCATTGAGTACAACGCAATTTTTATGATACCATATTTTGACATTTTGTCAATATTAACAAATAATATTTAATCAATAATTGAGTTTATTTTGTCCGGGATTACAGCTTTTTCCCTCACTTAAGCCTGATTCTCGAGCAGATTCTCTCCAGACACAGCACCATAAAGACTATCTGTACCGTACCCATAACTGCCGCCTGACCGAGTCGGGAAACAGCAGTAGCAGTAAAGGGAGCACCGTAAAGAGATGAAATCCAGTAGCTGTTCATCAGCACCGTACAGAGAAGCTGAGACAGAAGCACCGAAAGAATGATACGGGGCTTGCTCGTTTTCTTGCCTAAAAACAGTCCGTAAATCAGACCGCTAACCGCTGCCGTAAGAGTGAAGCCCGGAAAATAGGCCCCGGTAGTGGGAAAAGCCACAGCACCGATAAAGTCACCCAGACCGTAGACCGTCACCGCTCCTAAAACACCGAATCTTCTCGCCGCAATAACCACAGGAATGAAGGAGAAGGATATGCGCAGACTCTCACTCAGAGGGATGACCAGTATTCTTGCGATTACTATCTGCATGGCAGTCAGTAGGGCAAGACAAACAAGGGTGAAGATTTTCTCTTCATTTTTTCTTTTCGACATAAAAAAACACTTCCTTTGTTTTTGCCCCGCAAATGAATAAACAAAGAAAGCTATATTCCTGATTTTCACAGCGGGATGCGGCCTGAATATCGCAGATAAATCCTTTCGTCTCTGAAGCAACTCCCCGTCTTCAGAGCACTGAACGCACTCAAGCCTACTCTGTTTTTCGTTATTAAAAGAATAATACCACCAATAATGCACATTGTCAAGAAAAACTGAATTCCGATATTACATTATAATTATAATGTATACATAAATGACTGAAACACCCTTAAATGCTTCGGATAACAGTAGGTTCTTTACGCTCAAGCCGCTCGGCTTTTACTTTGCCCGGGGCGGCAAAGTAAACAAAACGCCCTTCAGCGGAAACAATCCGAACGAAGAAAAGTAACGGAGTAAGGTTTTTAGTTTCCTTTATATAGCTTCCTTAGTCTGCCGCTTAGTTAAAAACGGCCTTTCTGCACTACCGTTATTTTCAGTTCTATGTTACTGCCATACCGACAGAAAGAAGGCAGGCAGTACTTTTTTGAAAACTTGTACAGGGAAATCGCTGCCGTAGTCCCTCCCCGCACAGATATTTCGTCTAATATATGCTTTGTCTCCTTAAGTATATCCGCTCCGACAGTCGCTTCCCGCTCTGTCTGCTTTTCCGTAAAGTTCTACAGGTAAGGCTTCGAAAAGTTAACCGCACCTATCGAATTAAGGAGTACCCCATAAAATTAAAAGCACGGACTTTCCTTTTTCCAAAGTTTTCCCCCACAGTTCTGCTTACGGTTTCAGTAGGACTACCTGTAAAGATAAAGGACGCGTAACGGCGTGTACATAAAAAAGAACTACGGGAAAACCCGACGAAAAATGGAGATAAGGTGACTTTTCAGCGGTGATAATCTGTTTTTTCGGTAGTGCTGTCTGTAAATACACAGTAAACCGGCAGAATGAGGAAGTAGCGTAAATCAATTCCTTAAACTTTTTTTCGAAAAAATCAAATTAGCATCCGACGAGTCGTATATTCACAGCATCCGAAAAGCGGTTTTGGTGACTTTTGCCAAGACAAAAGTCACTCTGCGAAGCAAATATCACTGAATGTTTTCCTGAAACTGAGAAACCCCTTCGTCTGCTCCTGTTGGTCGCATCCACCTCCCCTGAAAGTGGAGGCTCTGCGATGTAGCATCTTCGGTGCTATTAGAACTCTCCGTCAATCCATCAATTATAATAACTTAAAAACAAAAAATCCACTGTGCAGGTCTGCTGACCTTTACAGCGGATTTTTATGCTCTTTTTATCCCTCCACGGCTTCGACTACCGTAAGAGTATATGTATCGGTAAGCTCTTCGCCGTCAGTAGTGGTTACCTTTACAGTGATTTTAACTGTACCTGTATCCATACCCTGGACAGAGCCGTCCGTCTGATCGATAATCTTTGCGATCTCTTCGTTTTCGGAAATAAATACGATGCTTTCTATATTATCCGCATCGGCAGGAAGAACGCTGAACTCCACAGCCGTAATACCGTTAGTTACCACTGTTTCTCTGTCCTTTACAAATTCAACACCTGCTACAGGCTCGATTACGGTAAAGGGTAAGGTGTAGGTTTTTCCGGAAATACTGCTCGTTATTATGATGTTTGCCGTACCTCTGGCCTTAGCGGTAATTATGCCGTTTTCACTCACATCGGCAATATCCTCATTATCACAGGTGAAGCTGAGCTTTTCATCGTGGTCGATGGGCTGTGCTGCAAAGACGGTGTATATGTCAGCCTCGGCTCCCTTTTTCATTATCAGAGGCAGAGAAATGAAGCCTTCGATTTCCTTGTAAACCTTGACTCTGCATACAGTCTTATAGCCGCCCTCGAGAGAGGTTACGGTAATGTCAGCCTCGCCCGCCTTATGAGCAGTTACGACACCGTTTTCGTCTACGGAGGCGATGTCGGCATCGGCACTTTCGTAGATGACATCCTTAACCGTAGCATTCTCAGGCTGATAAACCACCTTAAGAGAAGCGGTTTCACCCTTTCTCAGACCGATCTCGCTTTCCTGAAGGTAGATGGTTATAAGCGGCACCTTGACAGTAACGGTACATTCTGCATAAGCCTCGGGATTATCCACGGCTGTAGCCCTGATTACGGCTGTACCTGACTTATCCGTGGCGGTTACCTTACCCTTACTGTCTACGGTAGCTACCGTGTCATCAGAGGTAGTCCAGATAACCTTTTTCACATCAGCATTTTCGGGAAGAACCGAGAAGGCAAGAGTCTCCGAAGCACCTCTGTCGAGTAAAAGCTCAGTTTTACTGAGTGAAACAGAATCGATGCCTGTTCTGATTTCTACCAGACAGCCGCCCTTAAAGCCGCCGTCCTCTGTCTCAGCCGTTACAAATACGAAGCCCGGCTCGTAAGCTGTGAGAACACCGTCAGCATCTACACCGGCCATCCTCTCATCACTTACTGTCCAGATTATGTTTTTGTTGTCGGCATCTGCAGGCAGAACCTCGGCCTCTATCTTGAGACCTCTGCCCACATAAGCCACTGCATCAGAGACTACATTGATTGCTTCCGCGTGCTTTCTGACTGTCACCTCACATACAGAGGTGATGCCTGTATCCTCTGCGGTAACGGTAACGGTAGCCGTACCCTTGCCCACAGCCTTCACTTTACCTTCGCCGTCTACAGTGATTACTTCGTCGGCTGAGGAGGTGAAGGTCACATTCTTATTCGTAGTATCCTCGGGAAGAACTGCGGCACCGAGGGTGAACTCCTCACCGATATAAAGCTCATATCTTTCAGCCGTGAGCTCTATTTTTTCACTGAGAACATAAACCGAAACCTTACACTCAGCATACACATCCTCTGTCTCAGTCTGTGCTTTAATGACAGCATTACCTGCCTTAAGAGCCGTTACGAGACCGTTTTCATCTACCTTAGCCACTTCCTCATCAGAGGAGGTATAGATGACTTTCGTTTCAGTCACATTATCGGGAGTGAGTACGGGAGTGAGCTGATGTGTTTTATTCTTTTCTACTGAAAGCTCTGCTTCCATTTCGATTTCAGCGGGGAGCACGATAATCTTTATTTCGCATGTTTTCTCTACCTTGCCGCAGGCGGAGGTAAGCGTTACGGTGGCTGTGCCTGTACCTACGGTAGTAACCTTTCCGTCCTCGACGGTAAGAATATCCTTGTCTGAGGAGGTATAGGTAACCGTCTTGTCAAAGGCATTCACGGGAAGCACCTCAGGCCCGAAGGTGTAGGACTCGCCCAGCTTAAGGATTACGGATGTATCGGGAATAATTATGTCAGTTATCTGCTGTCTTACGGTGAAGGTATACTCTGCTGCAGCACTTGTACAGGCTGAAAGAGCGGTTATTACTACCTCGGCAGTGCCTGTCTCTCCTGCTGAAAGAGCCGTTACGAGACCGTTTTCGTCTACTGTGGCGATGCTTTCATCAGAGGATGTGAAGGTAACGGTTTTATCCGTAGTGTCCTCGGGAAGAACGAGAGCATTAAGAAGTACACTGTCGCCTATCCAGAGATTATCTGTTTCTGCCGTAAGCTCGATAGCTTCTGCGTGCTTTACTACGGTTACCTTGACCGTAGCGGTAATTCTGCCCGTGTCTGCGGCGGTGGCAGTGATGAGTGTTTCACCTGCTCTGATACCTGTTACGGTGCCGTTTGCCACGGTAGCTACCGAAGACTCAGAGGATTCCCACTTGAGAGTTTTATCGTTTGCATTTTCGGGAAGAGCCTGGACGCCGAGGGTAAGCTTTTTACCTGCGCCTACGGTGTATTCGCTTTCAGTGAAGACTATCTCCTCCACAAGCTGTTTGACAGTAAAGGTACATTCTGCCGTTTTACCCTCGTCCTCAGTAGTGACGGTAACTGTGGCAGTGCCTCTGCCCACAGCGGTAACCACACCGTTTTCGTCTACGGAAACTACATTTTCATCTGAGGAGGTGAAGGTAACCTTCTGATTATGTGCATCACTGGGTGACACTGTAGGAATTAGTGTGCTTGTTTCACCCTTATTGAGTGTTACATCAGTTTTATCGAGAACTACACCGTCAACCTTCTTGACGATATGGATGTTGATTTCCTTGGTTACTCCGGGATTATCCACGCTTATTATTCTGACTCTGCCGCTACCCATCGAAAGACCTGTAATCACACCGCTGTCGCAGGTGAAGTATTCGTCACCTGAGAGGATTTCCCATCTGACTTCGGGGAAGGAGGCATTCTCGGGAAGAATCGTGGCGACAATACTCTGTGAGTAAGCCTCACCGATTTTAATGTAGAAGTCATCAGCCTCTGTAGTGATTTCCTCTACGGGCATAAAGCAGGTAACCCTGCAGGTGGCCTCGAAGCCGCCGTCGGCAGTGGTGGCGGTGATAACTGCCTCACCTGCTCCCACAGCGGTAACGGTACCGTTTTCATCCACCGCAGCGATGCTTTCATCGGAGGAGGTCCAGATAACGGTCTTGTTGATGTATTCACCGATATTGGGAGAATCGGGATATACGGTGGGAGTAAGCTTGACCTGTTCATCTCTGTAAAGAGAAGGCACCTCGGTTATGTCGAGCACTATGCCTGTTACAGGCTCATTGACTGTTATGTGACAGCTGGCGGTGAAATCTCCGTCGTCTGTAGTGGCATAAACCGTAGTTTCGCCGCAGTTCACACCTGTGAGCTTGCCATATTTATCTACGGTGGCTATTCCCTCATTTTCGGGAGTCCATGTGATATTTTTATTGAAGGCGTCAGCGGGCTCGACTGTAGCATTGAGCCATACCTCTGCATCTCTGTTAACAGTGATTTCTGCCTTTTCGAGAGTAATTCCCGTAACATGCTGTAAAACCGTAACGGTGCAGTCCGCTGTCTTTTTGCCGTCGGCAGTGGTAACGGTAATGAGTGCCACACCTGATTTCACGGCAGTAACCAGACCGTTTGCGGAAACCTTGGCTACTGAAGAATCGGAGGAGGCCCAGGTGACTGCCTTATCGGTTGCGTTGGCCGGAGAAACAGTAGCTGCGAGCTGCATAGTCTGTCCCACGCCGTATTTATCGATATAGAGCGTTTCGGCGGTTTCATTTAACTCTACTCCAACCACTCTCTCTATAACCGTAACCTTACAGGTTGCGGTCTTGTTATTTTCCTTGGATGTGACAGTAACCGTAGCCGTACCGGGAGCCTTGGCAGTAATCACACCGGTGGCGGAAACTGTCGCTATATTTGTATTTGAAGAAGCGAAGGTATAGCCCTTTTCCGTAGCATTTGCAGGGCTGACGGTAACCTTAAGAGCGGCCGTGGCACCCCTTTCGAGGGAAACTGCACTTCTGTCCACTGAAACAGCCGTTACATGCTGCTTGACCGTTACGGTGCAGGTAGCTTTTTTACCGTTTTCGCTCTTTACGGTTATTACGGCTGTGCCCACCTTCTTCGGTGTTATCTTACCGCCGCTGACGGTAAGAACCGATGTATCCGAAACAGACCATGTGAACTTCTGATTGTTTGCATTGGTGGGAAGAACATTAGCCTTCAGAGTAAGGCCTTCACCCATATAAACAGATGCGGAGGTCTTGCTGATATAAATAGAGGTAACGGGCTGCTTTACCGTGATTTTACACTTGACGGTTATACCTCTTTCACTCTTTGCGGTGATGGTGGCAGTACCTCTGCCCTTTGCAGTGATGACACCCTTTGAGGAAACGGTGGCTACCTTTTTGTTACTCGAGGTAAAGGTTATTCCCTCTGTGGCATTTGAGGGCTTTCTCGTCACCTTGAGGGTATAGGTCTTACCTGCATCGAGAGTAAGCTTTTTCTTATTCAGAGTAAAGCTTTTCAGCTTTCTCTTTACGGAAACCTTACAGGTAGCCTTGAGTCCGCCGTCGTCGGTGGTAACGGTAATATTGGCAGTGCCTGTCTTTTTCGGAGTGATAGTACCGGATTTGGAAACGGTAGCCACGCTCTTTTTGCTCGACTTCCATTTTACATCGGGATTGCTCGGCTTTTTGGGATTGAGAACTGCATCAAGCTTATCCTTTTCGCCCAGATAAACCGTAAGAGTCTTCGGCAAGGATACACTCTTGACTCTCTTTACTACGGTAACCTTACAGGTAGCCTTGAGGCCGCCATCCTTAGTGATAACAGTAATAGTAGCCGTACCTGTGGAAACGGGCTTCACTACACCCTTTGAGGTAACCTTGACTACCTTTTTATTGCTTGAGGTCCACTTGAGAGCCTTATTGCTGGCATCGGAGGGCTTTATGGTAGCCTTGAGAGTAAGCTTTTCATCTATGTCGATAATAGCCTTGGTTTTATTGAGCTTCACGCTCTTTACGGGCTGATTTACAAATACGGTACACTCTGCCTTTTTACCGCTGTCAACGGAGGTACAGGTGATAACCGCGTAGCCCGGTGCCTTGGCGGTGATTTTTCCGTTTTTAACCTTTACCACATCGTTATCGCTCGACTTCCAGGTTACCTCCTTGTTTGAGGCACTCTTGGGAGAAATGGTAGGAGTGATGGTGGTCGTCTTTCCTACGGCAATGGTAATGGAGGTTTTATTGAGCTTTACCTTCTTTACGGGCTTGATAACCTCTACCTTAATGGTGGCACTGTAAAGGCTGTTGGCAGTGGTGGCGGTTATTTTTACCGTACCCTTCTTCAGACCTGTTACGGTACCGTCAGCGGCTACCTTTGCTATCTTTTCATCGGAGGAGGACCAGATAACATTTTTGTTTGATGCTGTCTCGGGAAGAATGATGGGGTTGAATTTCTTCGGTGTGCCTATTCTTACCGTAGTTTTCTTGGATTTGAATTTGATACCCGTAGGCGGCTGTGTAACGGTGACCTTCACGGTAGTTTTGGCATAGCCGTCTGCAGATGCACAGGTAACCGTAGCCGTACCTGCGGCCACAGCAGTAACTACACCCGAGGAGCTTACCGTAGCAATTTTCTTATTGCTGGACGACCATTTGACATCCTTGTTCGTAGCACCTACCGGTCTGATTTCGGGAGAAAGAGTCTTCTTTTTACCTGCATCAAGAGTAATACTCGAATATTCGAAGGAAAGTGAGGTCACCGGCTGGATAACATCTACATCAATAACATCCACATATCTGCCGTCATTGGTGGTTACGGTGAGGGTGGTGGAGCCCACTCTCTTACCCTCAACCTGTCCGGTGCTGCTTACGGAAATAACCGAGGAGCCTGCTGTCCAGGTTACTCTCTGGTCTGTAGCATTGGCAGGTGAAACCGTAGCGGTGACGCTTCTCTTTTCACCCTTCGGAACGGTAAGGGAGCTGTAATTGATTTTTACGCCTGTTACCGGAATGACTACATTGACCTTACAGGTGGCACGGTAAAGATTATTCGGTGTGGAAGCCGTAACGGTAACAGTACCTGCTTTAATACCTTTGACCATACCGTTGGCATCTACCGTAGCTACCTTAGTATCAGAGGAGGTCCAGGTTATTGGCATATCGGAGGGATTGCTGCTTGCTGCGAGAATGAGAGCCGATGTAGAGCCTACGGGAACCTGTACCGAGGTGCTGTAAAGCTCGATGGGGCCAACTACATAAATCTCACAGTAATCGGTTTTTTCTCCGTCAGTGGTTTTAACCTGAATCTTAGCCTTGCCGGGAGCATTGGCTGTAACGGTACCGTTTGAAACAGAGGCTACCTTTGCATTGCTTGTGGACCAGGCTACGGTTTTATCCGATGCGTTATCGGGGCTTACGGTTTCATAAAGGTAAACCGTAGATCCGACCTTGGTATAAACGGTCTTTTTACTCATATTGAGCGTAACGCCCGTCACCTCAACCTTAGGCTCGGTGAACACAGTACACTGAGCAGTGAGAATCCTGCCGTCGTAGGTGGTATAGGTGGCGGTGATGGTAGAGCTGAGGTTTGCACCTCTGGCAGTAAGCATACCGGTGTTTCTGTCTACGGAAACAGCTCCGCTGTTTGATGAGGTCCATACGACTGTTTTATTTGTAACTGTGGCTGAATTGAATTCGATTTTGAGCTGATATTTCTGCTCCTTGTACAGCTTTGAGGTAGGAGCATTGGTGATACGGATGCTCGTAGCATCCTCGGAAACGGTAACTCTGCAGGTTGCCTTGGCTCCGCCGCTTTTCGTGGTACAGGTAATGGTAGCCGTACCGCCTGCCACGGCAGTAACCTTACCGTCAGAATCGACTGTAGCCACCTTAGTATCAGAGGAGGTCCAGCTTACATTTTTGTTTGTAGCCGTGTCGGGATTAACGGTAGCGATGAGAGTTTCACTTGAATTCGTACTGCTTCCCACTCTGAGAGAGAGAGCAGTCTTTGAAAGTGATACACTGGTGGGAGGAACCTCCACGCTTACCTCACACACGGCAATGTATCCGCCGTCATTGGTTTTTACGGTAATTTCAGCCTTTCCCTCGCTTTTACCGGAAACGATGCCCTTATCGGAAACTGTGGCTACATTGGGATTATCGGTAGACCAGGTGACCTTTTTATCCGAAGCATTTGAGGGCTCGAAAGCAGGAGAGAGGACCATCGTTCCGCCTACCCAGCAGACAGCATTTTTAGGAAGGGAAATGCCCTTTACGGGCTGTGTTACGGAAACGGTGCACTCTGCCTTAAGATTAGTTCCGTCGGCAGTGGTGGCGGTAATTTTCGCTGTGCCCGGGCCTACGGCCTTGACTATACCGAGAGAGTCAACGGTAGCCACAGCGGTATTCGAGGACTTCCATTCCACCGCATCTGTATAGGTAATGCCGCCACTGAGCTCACAGGTGGCAGTAAGGTCTGTATTTTTATCTCCGACCTTCATAGCGAGAGAGGTTTTATCGAGAGTTATGCTCTTTGTACCGTCTGATACAACCACATAGGTTTTCGCAGTGATGTTACTGCCGTCGGTGGTTCTGGCTGACACATAGGTCACACCTGCACCCTTCGGTGTTATGACACCGAGAGCATCCACCAGACAGACATTGGTATTGGCGCTCCACCATTCCAGATCCTTTTTAACAGCGGTGGCGGGAAGAATTTTACGGTCAACTGCATAGCCCGTAGTGGATTCGGTAACTACTACATGGGGAGGCAGAGAGAGAGTTTTGATGAGAGGATTGACCGTTACGGTAAATGAGCCCGATTTATTTGTTCCGTCGGTGGCGGTATAGGTTACGGTAGCCGTACCCTCACCTGCACCGTAAATGTCGGCATAAGCCTGAGGATTATTGCTGTCAAGACCCGAGGAAAGGATTTTTACCACATTTTCATTTGAGGACTTCCAGCGCAGCTCCTTATAGGTGGCAGTAGCAGGCTCCACACTGACTTTTATTCTTTCCGTGCTTTGCTCCATAATGCTCAGCTTTTCGCCGCCTACAGGCTTCAGACTGTCCACAGGGATGAAATCGAGGACCTTGATTCTGCTTCCGTAAGCGTAGGTGTAGTTGACACCCATATAGGTATAGGTGGCCGAAAGGTTAACGGTAACCTCACCTGCCTTTATACCCTTTACCCTGCCGTTTTCGTCTACGGTGGCAATCGAGGTATCTCTCGAGGTCCATTTGTAGGTAAGGTTATCGGTTACGACCTCACCGCCGAAGGTAGCCACAGGTGTAAGGGTACCCTCAGCATTTACCAGTACGGTAATTTCATCGAAGTAAACCTCGAAGCTGTTCTCCGCCGCTACGGCAGAAACAGCGAAGTCAAAAAACTCCGAAAGCGGTGAAAAAGGCACTGATGAAAAAATCATCACCGCACACATAAGGAATGCCAGAATTCTCTTTGTCATAGTCGATTACCTCAATTCTTCAAAATCTCTTATCTTAAATTTCAGTATTGTAATTAATATATATTATATATAATACCATAATGGCGCTAAAACCCATTATAAGTAGTATCATTATAGATTAAACCTCCTCCCTTGTCAACACAGAAGCTGGATTATATTGAAAAAGTTTACAAATTGTGTTAAAATAATCAAAGATTCAATCCGAAAGGAGTTTTACCCGTGAAAAAATTTATTTCCTGGAATGTAAACGGTATCCGTGCCTGTGTTACAAAGGGCTTTCTCGAGGCCTTCAGAGAGCTGGACGCAGATATTTTCTGTCTGCAAGAGACGAAGCTGCAGCAGGGACAGATAGAGCTCGAAACGGAGGGCTACCATCAGTACTGGAATTATGCCGAAAAAAAGGGCTATTCGGGGACTGCCGTTTTCACCAAAGAGGAGCCGATTTCCGTTTTTTACGGAATGGATAAAGCCGAGCACGACACCGAGGGCAGGCTCATAACCCTCGAGTTTCCCGATTTCTATTTCGTGTGCTGCTACACGCCCAATGCACAGGACGGTCTGAAAAGGCTTGACTACCGTATGAAATGGGAGGACGATTTGCGTGAATATCTCGTATCCCTGAAAAATGACAAGCCTGTTATTTACACCGGCGACCTGAATGTAGCGCATAATGAAATTGACCTTAAGAACCCGAAAACCAACCGCGGAAACGCAGGCTTTTCTGACGAAGAAAGAGAAAAATTTTCACTTCTTTTAGAGAGCGGCTTCACCGACTCCTTCCGCTATCTTTATCCGGAGCTTGAGGGTGCATACTCCTGGTGGAGCTACCGTTTTCAGGCCAGACAAAAGAACGCAGGCTGGAGAATTGACTACTTTATCGTATCAGATGAAGCTAAAGAAAAAATTAAAGAAGCAAAAATTCACAGTGAAATTTTTGGCTCCGACCACTGCCCCGTAGAGCTGGTAATAGACCTGTAAGCCCTTTAAAATCAAGGATTCTCATTTTTTGAGAGTCCTTTCTCTGTTTATCGGGTGTACAAAAACAAGCACCCGTGCTAAACTGAGGATGCAGAATAAAAGAAGCCATAGGAGTGATATTATGCAGCTTACCCTCGGTGCTTTCATAGCCGCATTAAGAAAAGAAAAAGGTCTTACCCAGAGAGAGCTTTCAGAAATGCTCTGTGTCTCGGATAAGACTGTAAGCCACTGGGAGCGTGACGAAACTTCACCTGATATTTCTCTCCTCCCGCTTATAGCCGACATATTCGGCATAACCGTAGATGAACTGCTTAAGGGTGAAAGAAAAGGTGCCGGAGACGAAGAAAAAAGCCTCCCCGACAGAAACGGAGACACAGGCATTATCTATGCTCTGGACATCGCCTTCAACCGCTTCAGAACGAGAAATTTCATCAGCATCGCTCTGTCCGTAATAGCCATACTCTGCGGATACATTGTGGATTATTTCAAAACAATAGATGTGGGCTATCTCGTATTTATCGCCGTGCTTATAGTCCCCCTTCTGCTGACGGCACTTTTCAGAGGAAGCTTCACCGCTAATCTTGTCTCACCCTATACAGAGGAAGCTGTGCTGAAAAATTACGGTAAAAAAGCCAACCGCATAACCCTCTGCAGTCTGTATTTCTCGTTTCTTTGCTTCGTGCTTTATTCGGCAAGAGTGATACTTTTCCACACTGCAGATGTTGTACTCGTTCTTCTTATTTTCCTTGCCGCGGCAGCCATTATTTTCCTGTGCGAAAGACTCCTGAGAAATAAAGATCTCGTCAGTCATACCGACAAGCCCGTTATGATCAGAAAGAAAACCCTGCTGAAGGTCTTCTCCTGTCTTCTCTGTGCGGTAATGCTTTTTGCGGTTTATGTAAGCCACATATCCCGTGATGAGAACAGCATAATGCTCGAAAAAGCAGAATACACCCTCGTCGCAGAGGAGGATTTAACAGCCTTAATGGAAAAGGAAGTTCCCGCACCCGATGAAATTTACGGGAGACAGGACGGCGGATGGGAGCATACAGAGTTTCTCCCCTCGGACAAGGGCGCAGAATATACCTTTTATCCCGACTTCGGTGCTGACAGCACTGAAATTGATGTAATCGATCATGACGGCGGAATAACCTTTACCTACAATAATTTAGAAATCGCACGGTACAGCTATCACCATGATGAAGGCTTCGCCGTCTACACCCACGCACAGCTCATTGAGGCAAGAGCACAGGCAGAAAAGGCGTACGCTCTCTACACTGTTATTCATCTGGTGCTTTATCCCGTGGCTGTACTGATTTCCGTAGGAATTTACTTTATACTTAAAAGGCTTTTCCTTAAAAAGAACAAGAGCGAAAACATAGCATTGAAGCTTTTCTGAAAAAAAGTCAAAAAAATTTTGAAAAAACTATTGACAAACCGGGTGCGCTTGTGTATAATAGCATACGTTGATTGAACGAATGCGTATGCAAAAGCGTATCGTTAGTCGGTGTTTTTAGCGATGAGGGTCCACCCGTTCCCATCCCGAACACGGTAGTTAAGCTCATCAGTGCTGACAATACTTGGCTGGAAGCGGCCCGGGAAAATAAGGCGATGCCGACACAACTTAACCACAGCAAAGGCTGTGGTTTTTTTATTTATATTACAACTAAAATCCGAACACAAAGCGTGAAAAAATATAACAGCACTGAAGGTGCCGCATCGCAGAGCCTCCGCTTTTAGGGGAGGTGGCAGCGAAGCCGACGGAGGGATATCCTCTGCGGACACAATGCATTGTGTCCCTACGATATATGCATTTATTCGATGGTTTATCATTTTCTGTTTTAGGAAGTATTCCGCACCCGTTTAGCGTTACAATAGCACCATAGGTGCCACCACGCAGAGCCTCATCCTGAAAGGTAATTCCCTCTGTTACAGGGAGTGTCACGAAGTGACGAGGGAGTGCCCGTTCCCGGAGGGAAAGGTGGCACGGCTATGCCGTGACGGAGGGGTTATAGCGTTTAGCACTTAAAGTATCGGTCTATCATTACATCTTTCCGTAAATCTTTCACGGCATTCTGCATTCTGCATTTTGCATTCTGCATTCATAAAGCCTCTTCCCATTCCTTCTCCTTAAACCCTGTCAGCACGAAATCCTCACCCACTAAAAGGGGTCTTTTTACGAGCATACCGTCAGTGGCCAAAAGAGAGAGCATCTCATTTTCACTCATAAGAGGTAATTTATCCTTAAGTGCCATAGACTTATATAAAAGTCCGCTTGTATTAAAAAACTTTTTGAGAGGCTGACTGCTTAAGGAGTACCATTTTTCCAGCTCTTCAAAAGAGGGATTTTCGGTTTTTATATCTCTCATTTCATACTCTATTCCCTTTTCATCAAGCCACTTTTTCGCCTTCTGACAGGTAGTGCATTTGGGATAACAGATAAATTTAAGCATAATAATTCTCCTTTATTCTATAACTTCAAGATAAAAGCTTACAGGACGGAAGCCGTCATTACAGGAAAGCATAGCGGACCTTTTATTTTTCATCCAGCCATCATAAAAATCCTCACCGCCATGAGCCAGTGCCATTACAAAGGGAGAAAGCGTCTCCCAGGCACTGTCACAGAAATTCTCGGGCTTTTTCCAGCCCTCACAGACAAAGACCTGTCCTTCCTCAATGTCACAGGCATGTTCAATGGGGTTTTCATATTTTTCTATAAGATCATCGTAACGGGCTTTTCGCATTACGGTGATTTTTACTTTTTTCATTCTATCACTCCCTTTTTATTATATTAGCATACTTGTTTTCTGTTGTAAACTTTTTTACATTGAAAACAGTTTTACCGTTGTGTATTTTTTACATTTGTGTTATAATGACCGCAGAAAACACCAAGGAGAACAGATATGACTAACGAATACCCTAATCCTTTTATTCCGGAGCGTGCGGATCCCTACATAACTGAGGGTGACGGCTGCTACTACTTCACAGCCTCATATCCCGCTTTTTACGATGCGGATCACGGCTATGACAGAATTATACTCAGAAAAGCCGACACTGTGGCAGGTCTTGCCGAAGCGGAAGAAAAGGTAATATGGAAAGCTCACGAAACAGGCAATATGGCAAGGCATATCTGGGCGCCCGAGCTTCATAAAATCGGCAGTAAATGGTATGTTTTCTTCGCTGCCGGAGACAGTGACAATGTATGGAACATCCGTCCCTATCTGCTTATGTGTGAGGGTGACGATCCTTATGTAGACAGCTGGGCAGAAATGGGAAGAATGCAGGCAAGCGACGATGACGATGAGTCCTTCTCCTCATTTTCTCTGGATATGACCTACTTCGGACATAAGGGAAGGCACTACCTTATATGGGCAGAAAGCCGTCCCGATTCCTCTCTCTTTATGGCGGAGATAAGCCCGGAAAACCCGCAGAAGCTTATTACCAAGCCCATACTTCTCACGAAGCCCGAATATGACTGGGAAAAGGTGAGATTCCGTGTAAATGAGGGTGCATCGGTGCTTAAAAGCGAGGATAAGCTAATTGTTTTCTTTTCCGCCTCGGGTACGGGCAGCGAGTACTGCATAGGTATGGTTTATACGGATGCCGACAAGGATCCTATGGTAAAGGAAAACTGGATCAAATGCACCTCCCCCGTTCTTTCTACCTCCGATTTACAGGGTGAATCGGGGCCGGGACACAACAGCTTCGTTTACGATGAAAAGGGCAGACTTCTACTCGTCTACCACGCACGCCCCGAAGCCCATCTGCAAAAAAAATGCGGCACATACTGCGACGAATCCCTTTACGACCCCTGCAGACATGCACGCATCCGTTTCGTCACCTTCGACGAAAACAATATGCCAATTATAGAAAGGTGAAAGCTATGAACAGAAAATTTCTTATCGTCGGCGCAGGCAGAAGCGGTATCTGCTGTGCAAAAATGCTCCTGGAAACAGGCGATGATTTCGTAATATACGACGGAAACATAAATCTCGACAAAAAAGCCACCGAGGAAAAAATCGGAAAGAGCGGCATCACATTTATTCTTGATAAGATAACCGAAAAGGACCTGGAGGGAATAGACGTCTGTGCCGTGAGCCCCGGTGTCCCCTATAACAGCCCCGTGCTTACTATGGCAAAAGAAAAGGGCATACCCCTCTGGAGCGAAATCGAGCTCGCCTACCTTTACGATAAGGGCGAGATAATAGCTATTACGGGCACAAACGGAAAAACCACCACTACCTCTCTCGTTTATGAAATCGTAAAGGCACACAACGAAAACACACTGCTCGTAGGCAACATCGAAATCCCTTACACAGGTCTCGCCCTCACATCAAAGCAAGGCGGTGCCACGGTGGCAGAAATCAGCTCCTTCCAGCTGGAAACCATGGTGACCTTCAGACCGAAGGTGTCTGCCGTTCTGAACATCACTCCTGACCATCTCGACCGTCACGGCACTATGGAGAATTACATCGAGCTGAAAAAGTCTATTACCAAAAATCAGACAGCAGAGGATTTCTGCGTTCTCAACTATGACGATGAGGTTCTCCGTGAATTCGGCAAAAGCCTTGCCTGTAAGGTGCTTTTCTTCTCCGCAAAAGAGGAGCTGACCGACGGTCTTTTCTATAAGGACGGGACGGTTTACAAGGCTGAAAACGGTACTGCCGCTCCGTATCTCACACAGCAAGACACTAATCTCGTTGGTGTACATAATTTTGAAAACATTATGGCGGCCATTCTTATGACCGAAGCCTTCGGTGTACCCGAGGAAACTATCAAAAAAGCAATAAAAGCCTTCCGTGCCGTAGAGCACCGCATAGAGTTCGTAGCCGAGAAAAACGGTGTTAAATACTACAATGACTCCAAGGGCACCAACACCGACGCGGCAATAAAGGCCATAGATGCTATGCCCTCGAAAACCGTACTCATCGCAGGCGGCTACGACAAAAAGAGTGACTACGGCGAGTGGGTAAGCCACTTCCCAGGAAAGGTAAGAAAGCTTATCCTCATCGGTCAGACCAGAGAAAACATCGCCGCCGCCTGTGAAAAAATCGGCTTTACGGATTATACTTTCGCAGAGAGTCTCCCGGAGGCTGTCGCTCTCGCCTCAAAGGAAGCAAAAGCAGGCGACTGCTGTCTACTCTCCCCTGCCTGTGCCTCCTGGGGCATGTTTAAAAGCTATCAGCAAAGAGGCGATATGTTTAAGGAAGAAGTAAATAAAATGTAAAAGTGAGGAGGCTGTCACGGTGTGATATGACAGCCTCCTCACTTTTATTTAAACATTCCGATTTTATTTAACCCTTACATTCTTTACACTGCTCCATGCAGAATATATCTTGGTTTTACCTACTGTCTTATAGGCTCTAACCTTTACATAGTACTTTTTACCCTTTGAAAGCTTTTTGATTGTAGTTTTCTTTGTCTTTGCCTTTTTGACTGTGACAGTCTTTGTGGTTTTCTTAGTAAATTTCTTTGAGGTTGAATATGTTACCTCATAGCCTGTTATATTGGCAATTTCCTTCCAGGAGGCCGTAAGCTGTTTTTTGCCTGCCTTAAGCGTAAGAGCAGTCTTAAGAGGCACTGTCTTGCCTGTGTAGGCAGATGAATAGGAGCCCTTATTAGTGCCTGCTATCGCTCTCACACGGAACTTGTAGGATTTGTTTGACTTAAGCTTCGTCACAGTGTAAGAGGTCTTTGAGGTAGTTTTTATGGTCTTCCACTTTTTGCTTATATACTGCTGAATTTCGTACTTTTCAGCACCTGTTACCTTTGACCAGGTAAGAGAAAGTGATGACTTTGTACCCGAAGCGAGCTTGACAGCTTTGGTTTTAAGACCGCTTACCTTCTTGAGCTTCTTTCTGTCTGTCTTTTTCTGTGCTACGATGATCTTTCCGCAGTCGGTACACTTCTTACCTGCTGTGAGACCTGTTGCCTTATATGTCGCGGCTTTAGCCTCGAGTGTAGTTATATTCTTGTGATTATTTGCGTTAAGTGAGCCGTAGTATGCACTGCAGACTGTACACTTTGCCCTTGTTCTGCAGGTGGCTGTCCCACCCTTATGACTATTTGCAGCGACAGGAATAATACCCCAAGAGGCAATATCATTGATAAGCTTATTCCCCACAGCATCCTCGCTTATTTTACCGCAGGAGCATTTATAATAGGCTTGCTTACCCTCAGCATTACAGGTAGCCTCTGTCTTTTTAACAAGATTGTACGTACAGGTATGTGCAAATTCATAGTAAAAGACTGCATTTTCTCCTCTGTAACCGCTGATTTCTTTTGCATCCTCACCGTTTACCGTAGCATTAAAATAAAGAATATCGAAATCAGTCGGATCGTAGTCTATTTCATAGTTTTTGTGCGGCTCTGCTTCGAAATACACGCTGTACCTGTGACCTGCTGTAAAGGTTTTCCCGTCGCCCTTTGACAGCTTAGCCTGAGCGGAGGCCTGCACATAAGTCATACCCTTACCTATGAGAGCCTCTCTCTCGGTAATATCAACCCAGTACATATCGATAATATCATAACTGTCAGCACCGCATACTGCATCATAGTCAGGCACCTTACCTGCTACAGGGCTGTCCACACCTGAAGCATCCACATTGAATATGGACTGTACTACAGGCAAGCCGAAATTACAGTCAAAGAAGGCATTCTCACCTCTGTAGCCGCTGCCCTCTGATGCATCCTTGCCGTTTACAGTGGCGGCAAAGTAGAGAATATCCTCTGCATCATAGTCGATTTCATAGCCGTCCTGAGGCTTTACCTCCATACATAGCAGATATTCGTGACCCTCCTCGAAGGTTTTGCCGTCGCCCTTTACAAGCTTCGCCTGAGCGGAGGCCTGCACATAAGTCATACCCTTACCTATGAGAGCCTCTCTCTCGGTAATATCAACCCAGGACAGACCGACGATATCGTAGCCGGCGGCGGTGGGGAAGGCTTCATAGTCAGGCTCTTTACCTGCTATGGGAACAGATATGCCGACTATGTCGATGTTAGTGATAGTTTTAAAAGGAACGAAATATTCGTATTCTACACCGCGAACATAATCAATATCCCATGTATCACAGATATTATCTTCACCTATTACAATACCATTGACCATTATATCGGCTATATTCTCACCGTTTGCATCTGTTCTGAACCGGTAGCCGTTGGCAAAATCTGTTCTGAGCCAGAGTGAATATTTGTAGGTTTCACCTGCCACAAAAGCCTCATCATAGTCCCATGCCTCATAGTTGTTTTCACTGAGCTTATGAGTCCATGTAACCATACCGTTTGCATATACACCTTCGGTAAGAACATTACAGTCATTATCAGGATACTCTCCTGCCTTCGGAATTTTAAGACCTGTAACTTCAACAGAAACGATAGATTTTTTGGTACATTCGTATGTAGCCGATACTACCCTGTATTCGGAATTTGTGTTACCTGTAGGGACAGTAACCGTTCCCGATTTATATGTCATACCATCGACATCTGCGGTCATCTCGTAAATCTTAGCTGTTACGCTGTCTTTGAATACCGTGCTTGAATTATTAGGCATCACAAAAATACGCACACGGTATTTTTTGCCCAGTTCAAAGGATTCGTTTTTCGCCATCTCCCTTTCCTTGAGTGTGGAGCCCGAATTTGCTTGGGTAAGCTCAAACCAACAAATACCGTTGATTGGGCTGTAGCCTTCGATGTACTGCTTTGAAACCAGATTAACATTAATGTAATCAATATCATAGTCCGGCTTATTTCCTGCAAGAGGGGCAAGCAGATTCTCGATTCCTATGGTACCGATTTCGGTGACGGCATGTGCTGTCATTGAGAAGGCAGACACTGTCAGTACCAGTACAAAAAGCATAACCAACATTTTCTTTTTCATAATCATTTCTCCTTTTACAAAATTTTTACTCTTTTATCACAGCACTCTCTTGATTGAAAAAGTCAGATTATGCTATAATAAATTGAATACAGATAAATATACGGGGCGGCTTCTGTTTCCGTTGGCGCGCAGACAGAGGCTTTGTGAAAAAGCACAAATAGGGAGCCCCTTCCGTGGCAAGATTATACCCTCCTTTGTATACTCCTGCGATTATATTATACTACGGTACCCGACCGAAGTCCCCACACTTTAAGCAGAAACCAAAGAAAAAAGGGTGGGAAAAAGGGTGGGATATACTTTAAAAACAACTTTTTTACCACAGAGGGAGACTTTAAATGAAAAAAATTCTGACATTATCCACGGTGTGTCTTTTAATGCTTCTGACACTGACAGGCTGCGGTCCTATAGGAGACAAAACAGCAAGCCTGTCCGTAATATACATAGCCACCACAGTGATTTCCTTTATCGTTCTGCTGACCTACTGCTGTATCATAAAGAAAAGAGATATATGGTTTCTTTTACTCTTTTCTATGGTTTCGGTAGTGAATCTGGGTTATCTTGCTCTGTCTGTTTCCACGACACTGGAGGAAGCACTTTTAGCCAACCGTATTTCCTATCTCGGCTCAGTTTTCCTCCCCTTTTCTATGCTTTTTATTATTCTCAATGTCTGCAGATATAAATACAGAAAATGGATACCCATACTTCTCGGTGCTGTGAGTGTGATTATGTTTTTCATCGCCGCCTCACCGGGCTATTCGGACATATACTATAAGGAAGTAACCTTAGTTACTGCAAACGGTGTCACCGTACTCGACAAGGTTTACGGACCCTGGCATCCCCTTTATCTTTTTTATCTCGTTTTCTACTTCGTGGCTATGATAATCTCCACAGTCTGTGCCGCTGCCAAAAGAAAAATCCCCACCACCCGTCAAGCTGTAGTCCTCACGGTAGCTGTTATGGTAAATATAGGTGTGTGGCTTATCGAGCAGTTAGTAAGGATAGATTTCGAATTTCTCTCCGTTTCCTACATCATCTGCGAAATGTTCCTTCTGAGTCTCTGCTTTATTCTTCAGGATGGGCATCCCTCCGCTATCGCAGAATCCGGGATTAAGCCCGACTCAGGAGCAGAAGAAGAATCTGTTCCCGCCGAAAACATTACAGAAGTGCAAAATGAAGCCCTTCGTATGCAGTGTGAGCTTTTCATCTCACAGATTAAAACTCTAACCCCTACCGAAAAGACCATTTTCAATTTATATCTTGACGGCAGAAGCACCAAAGAAATTATGGAGGAGCTGAATATAAAAGAAACCACCCTCAAATACCACAATAAAAACATTTATGGCAAATTAGGTGTTTCCTCACGAAAGCAGATGCTTGAGCTGGCATCAAAGCTAAAAATAAACAATTCATAAAACCAAAGCAGGTACTTTCCGCAAACAGGAAAATACCTGCTGTTTTATTCCTCCATCTGCTTGCTCATAAAGCCTGCCGCTACCTGAGTAAGCTTTACATCGACCACACCGGGAGTTTTCTTTTTATCATCACAGAGAAGGACTACTGCGCCTAAAATATCACCCGCACCGATAATGGGACTCATCACCGCTACCTCACGGGGCATTTCCTCGGAGACTACTATGTTATCCTTATCCGTGCCGAGAGTAAAGCCGCTGCGTCTTTCCATGTAGCTTTCAAGCATAGGGGAAATCCTTTTTCCGACGATGTCCTTTTTAGGCATACCTGCCGCCGCTACCACTCTGTCCCTGTCACAGATAACCGCCGCCTGCCCCGTAGTCCGTGCCAGAACATCAGCATACTGCTTGGAATCTGCACCAAGCTCACCTACAGGTGAGTATTTTTTAAAGATTACCTCTCCATCCGCCTGAGTGTAGATTTCGAGAGGGTCGCCCTCACGGATTCTCATCGTGCGGCGGATTTCTTTAGGGATGACGACTCTGCCAAGGTCATCTATACGACGTACAATACCTGTTGCTTTCATATATATCTTTCTCCTCTTAATGCAAATTGTGATGTTAGTATCTGTAAATCAAAAAGAAATATACAACTTTTCATTCGTCCGGTTGAATAAGCAAAACCAAAACTCATCCAACAAGTTATTGAAAGATAGCGAGCGCAAAGATATAATATACATGTAAGTCGGCTTAACTAAAAAATAAAGAAGGTGTTTTAATGATCAATAACAAAGAGTTTGGTAAAACAATTACTTTTTTACGTACACAAAAAGGTATTACACAAGCAGACCTTGGTGAGCGATTGGGCGTGTCCTTCCAAGCGGTCAGCAAATGGGAGCGTGGAGAAACATATCCTGATATATCTATATTAACAGATTTGGCAGATGTTCTTGAAACAACAACAGATTATCTTCTTCGTTCAGGCGAAACTACTCTATCATTCAAAGGAAAAGTCAGTGTAAGTGATATGATAGATGGAATTAATAGTTTGAAAGCTATGGGTGAACTTTTGGGAAAAGAAAATATCATTTATCGTCACGCCATAAATGGAATAAACCAAGGCATGAACACAGATATCGAAGCTGCATTTAATGATGAATTCATTTTCGAGGGATTCGTTGCAGAAGCAATCATCCAAAATCTAAAAACAGGTTTCTATGTTGATACAACTGATATCAAACGAAATTTCAAATATGAACATTTTCGCAATATCGCTCTTGACTATGTAAAAAAATATGATATTAAGTAATTAGCACAACTAAAAGCGAGGTGAAAGTCACCCCTCTTTTGCTTACTCGTTAATCGTCTTAAAATTGCAGATAATGAAGCTCTCCTGAGGCAATCCTGCCTCGGGAGAGCTTTTTTTGCATATTCTTTTTTATGAGTGCATATATTTCTTCGGGGGGATTAATATGAAGTATTTACCCGAAGAAAGAGCAAAAGAGCTGGCTCTTTACATAATCGAAACAGGTGCTACCGTAAGACAGACGGCCAAGCGCTTCGGTATAAGCAAAAGCACCGTACATACGGATATAACGGCTAGACTTATGAAAAGCGAGCCCGACCTTTATGATAGGGTGCGCCTCGTCCTCGATATTAACAAAGAGGAAAGACACATTAGAGGCGGTGAGGCGACGAGAAAGAAATTCGGAATGCGGAATTCGGAATGCGAAATTGCGGGCAAGGATTCATAAATATAGAAGTGATACACCGACCTTTAAACGCTAAAAGGAAGTCGCAGTTTTACCTTGTTACACAAAATCACCCTCTGTCCGCAAAGATAACCGTGCGGCAGAGGGTAAAGAGTAAATTATAAAAGATTTTACTGCGTTCAAAATGACAAATCATTTTTTCGTTCTGCATTATGCATTAAGGAAATCGAGGATTTCCTTCCAGACCTTCTCGTCCTGAGCGGTCATCCTCTTCCAGTCATATTTTGCTTTGAAGGCTTTTTTGTCCTCCTCGGTCACTAAAGCCTTCTTTTTCAGTGCCTTCTGATATTCCGAAAAGAATTTATCCTTATACTTCACGGCATCCTCCGTGTAATTTGGGTTATGATTTTTGCCCGTAAGACGGAGGAATTTTATGTTTTCCTTGCCTGAAAATTCTTTTTCGAGAAGATCGAAATTATTCTTTGACGAGACAGTTTTATCATCATCAGAATGAATAATCAGCATTTCCGTTTTTGTGCTTTTCAGAGTATCGAGAGCGCTGTAACGGACATAATCCGGATTTGACTTTTCCTCGAGAGCAAGTATTTTCCTGTAAAAAGGAGAAAGAAAGCCCTTAAAAAAGCCCTTTAAAATCACAGGCACAGCAATAAATCCCGACATAGCTACTGCCTTTTCGACATCGGGATGAAGTGCAGAGATATTCATAGTGGAAAAACCGCCCCAGCTGTGACCGATAACGCTTATGGGCACAGCGGCATATTTTTCGTCAGCTTTAAGTGCTTTTATCGCATCGTCCAGGTCACGGAGAGACTGAGCGAAGCCGTTAGTGCTTTCACCTCCCGATTTCATACAGCCTGTGTGGTCGTAGGCGAAAACACGGTAGCCTGCCCCACAGAGCTTTTCGATTTCCGTCATATATCCCGTGTGTCCCGAGCCCATACCGTGCTCAAAGATAATAAGTCTGTCTTTATCAAAGCCGTCATAGTAATAAAAGGCTCCGGCAAGAGTATGGCCGAGCGATGAAGTAAAGAGGTATTCTTCGCAGTGCAGACCTTCGAAGTCCTCCGATGTGAAATATACTACACAGCCATTATCGTCTGCACGGCTGTAAACCATATTGCGATAGATTTTTTCGATGAATCCGGTTATCATAATTAAAATCCTTTCTTATTTGTAAAATCTTTCCAAAGCGTCTATTTCCCTGCTCGTTTCCCATAAAAATCTGCGGCATTCCTCATCCTTGGCGAGAATCCTGCCCGCACGGGCTACACGGCGAAGAAAGATTTTACTGAAAATCACTTCATCCTTATGAGCGATGAGAGGGCAGATATTGATACCGCGTATATCAGCTCTGGCACGGATTTTACCGTCCTCACTCATATACGGAAAAAAAGGGAAAATAATACAGGAAAGAGGTCTTTCGCTCCTGTTGCATTTTCCGTCACAGACACACAGGCAGCTGCCGTTTTTTTCCTTTACCGGAAAAGCCGTATCCTCACCCGGAAACAGAAGCATTCCCGTCTCTTTGTCACCCTTACAGCAGGCCTTGCCGCAGACGGTACCGCAGTCGGCATTCAGAGGAGTATAGGGCAGGATAACTGCTTTGGCACGGGCGATAATATCTTTTTTCACTTTTTCACCTCTTTTTATATTCTTACAGATTTATTATACAGCCTTTTGTATTTTTTGTACAGTAAAAAATCTTTTTATTCGTAAGTTTTTTTATTGAAAAGACAAAAGATTTGTGATATATTAATGTGTGTAGTTTTTTTTAGGAGATGTTGATGTGAAAATAGGATTTGATAACGGAAAATACATCAAAACCCAGTCTGAGCATATCAGGGAAAGGCTGTCCCAGTTCGGAGGCAAGCTTTACCTGGAATTCGGCGGTAAGCTTTTCGACGACCATCACGCCGCCAGAGTGCTGCCCGGCTTTGAGCCCGACAGTAAGCTGAAAATGCTCCTGCAGCTTAAGGATGAGGCTGAGGTCGTTATCGCAGTAAGTGCGAAGGCGATCGAAGAAAAAAAGCTTCGCCGTGACCTTAATATCTCCTATGACAAGGAAGTTCTCCGTCTCATTGACCTTTTCAGAAGTGTAGGTCTTTATGTGGGCAGTGTGGTAATAGCACAGTATGACGGACAGAAATCTGCCGATAAATTCAGAGACAAGCTCCGTGAGCTGGGCATCTCTGTTTTCACTCACTATAAAATAGAGGGCTATCCCTCAAACGTACCCGTCATCGTCTCCGAGGAGGGCTACGGAAAAAACGAATATGTGGAAACAGAAAGAAAAATCGTAGTTGTCACCGCGCCCGGTCCCGGCAGCGGGAAAATGGCCGTCTGTCTTTCACAGATTTACCACGATCATCTGAGAGGTATAGAGTCAGGCTACGCCAAATTCGAGACCTTCCCTGTATGGAATTTACCCCTTAACCACCCTGTAAATTTAGCCTATGAGGCGGCAACAGCTGACCTTAACGACCTCAATATGATCGACCCCTTCCATCTGGAGGCTTACGGAATTCCCACGGTAAACTATAACCGTGATGTGGAAATTTTCCCCGTGCTTGAGGCCATCTTCACAAAAATTTACGGCTCATGCCCCTACAAATCACCTACGGATATGGGTGTAAATATGGTAGGTCACTGCATCTGCGACAAAAAGGTAGTCGAGGATGCGGCAAAGCAGGAAATAATACGCAGATATTATGCGGCTCTCTACGATGCCAGACACGGTGCCGACACCATAAAGGAAAGAGAGAAAATCTCCATCCTTATGAATAAAGCAGGCATAAGCCCCGAAAGCAGAGCCGTGGCAGTAAAAGCTAATGAAGTAGCAGAGAAAACAGGTGCACCTGCCGCCGCTATCGAGCTCGATGACGGCAGAATTATCATCGGTAAGACCAAAGACCTTTTAGGTGCCGCCTCTGCCGCACTGCTGAACGCTCTTAAAAGTCTGGCAGGCCTTGACGATGAGCTTCTGCTCCTGCCCTCGACTCTTATCGAGCCTGTGCAGAATCTGAAGGTAAGCTATCTGGGCAGTAAAAATCCCCGTCTTCACGCTGACGAGGTGCTGGTAGCCCTCTCTGTTTCAGCGGCGACGGATAAGAATGCGGCAAAGGTGCTCGAATGTCTGCCTCTGCTCAAAAACTGTCAAGCACACATTTCCGTCATTCCTTCGGATGTAGACAAGATGATTTACCATAAGCTGGGCATACACCTTACCGTGGAGCCCGAATACGAAAACGATAATTTGTATCATTGAGATAAAAAAACAAAGTCAGGAGAATTAATATGAGAGACTGGACAAGATTAATAGGTAAAGCGTTAAAGCTCAGCTACGAGGAATTAGTGGAGGAGGGAAAGTCAACCGTAGAAAGAGTCCTTGACACCATCGGAAGATATTCCGATCCCGAGGGTGCCAACTACACTCTGGTAGGCCTTACCGCTTACACTGCCGCAGTGGACGACGAGCTTTCACCCATCGAGGTAAAGCTTATCGGTGATGTTTTGGGCATCAGCGAAAAGGAGTTTCACGGCTTCGTCGAGCAGGTCAAAAAGAACGATAAAATCATTAAGGAGCTAACGGATATCGTGGAGTGTATGAGCGAGGACGAGCTCAATGATTTCGCAGCAGTTCTCGTGGGTATCTTCGCTGTTGACGGCAAAATCACCGATGAGGAAATGGCATTTCTTAAAAAGCTTTGTCATTGATAAAATCGTAAATTCTAAGAAGGGAGACTTTTTTATGACATATTCCGAAAAATACGAACAGTGGTTAACCTTTGACGAGGAGACCAGAGAAGAGCTTCTCAGCGTAACGGACGAAAAAGAAAAGGAGGACAGATTCTATAAGGATCTTGCCTTCGGCACAGGCGGACTCCGCGGTATTATGGGTGCCGGCTCAAACCGTATGAACAGATACACCGTCGGCAAAGCCACCTATGGTCTGGCACAGTATATAAAAAATAAATATGACGGTGAAATCAAGGTAGCCTTAGGCTATGACACCAGAAACAATTCAGCTTACTTTGCTAAGGTAGCGGCAGGTATTTTCGCTTCCTGCGGCTTTAAGGTTTATCTTTATGACATAG